>NC_015562.1:1545164-1854197 GCF_000214415.1 Methanotorris igneus Kol 5 | reverse complement strand
TTTTTTAATGGTATTGTGATTGTTATAATAAAGTTATAAAGATATAAAGAATAACATAAACTATTTATAAACTTAATATTAAATAGTCATTATCCCCCTTTTAAATCTGAAATTAAATATTTAATGCTCCATAAATTTTATTGAAGTTATGTTCATCGAACCGAAGGTTCGAGCAGCGAAAACTCCGCAGGAGTTTTCGCCTAAATTTCTAACGCACACAACTATAAATAAAATTGTTAAGGAAAAAATTGGCGAGATACGAAATTTAAAAAGAATGAGGGCAGATATAATAAATTCATTGAAACAGCAAAATAAAGATGGGATTTTGAGCAATATTGAACGTCTTGAATATATCCTTCAAACAAGAAAAGAGGCAGAGATTATAAAGAAGATTGATAATTACAACAAACTATTAAACAAAATTAAAAAAATTGATGAATTGACTATAAAAATTAGGGAAAAGCCAAATGAAATTTCAGAATTGCTCAAAAAATCATCAGAAGAACATCAAAAAGTCCTTGAAAATGCAAAAATTAGTACAAAAATCCATGCAGAATTATTAGATATATATTATGAAATAAACAGATTAAAAGCAAAATCAAAAGAACTTTATCAATTAATATCAACAAAACAATAAACATAAAACATATAGCAACCAGCAATAATAAAATACAACGAGTCTATGTATTTTGGGGAGAGTATGAAAATATATGAGAGAATAAGAGAGTTATCAAGAAAATATGGGTTGAGAAATGAAGAAAAGATGATTCTTGGAACTGATGGGAGTGTAACGAATCTCTTAGAAATTTTATTTGAGGGGGATGTCATTGTTAAGACAATAAATCAAAAAATTGTAGATGATGTTAACTATAGAACAGTTATACTTGAAGTGAATGATATTCCTCTTGTATATGCCACTTCAAAAACCCCATTTAAGAACATTGAGCATGGATTGAGAGAGAGCATAAAAAGGGATTTGTTGTCTGCGGATATTCCAATTGGGAGGATTTTAAAGATGCACAATCTTGAAACAAGAAGAGAAATTATAGACATTGATGTCAAAGAAGTTGATAAAGAAGTTAGAAAGTTATTAAAAACAGATAGAAAAATACTTCCTCAAAGAACATACAATATTATCCACAACAACAAAATATTAATGCAAATTACTGAGATTTTTAATGTGGGGGAGCACTTATAGTCTCTAAATTTATTCCGAAACTAAATTTTACTTAACATTTTAAAAAAGAATTGGTGAAAATCATGTTAAAAGAAGCAATGTTCTACGAAGAACTTGAAGATAATAAAGTTAGATGTAATTTGTGCCCAAGACATTGCATAATTTTAGAGGGGAAGAGGGGATTTTGTAGAGCGAGGAAAAATATTGGTGGAAAATTATATGCCATGGGATACGGAAAGTTATCATCTGTTGCAATAGACCCAATCGAAAAAAAGCCACTATTCCATTTTTATCCGGGTTCAAGTGTTTTATCCATTGCTACGGGGGGATGTAATTTTAGATGTAAGCACTGTCAAAATTGGCAGATAAGTCAGAAAGCTCCTGATGAGATTCCATACAGAGAAATGTATCCAGAGGATATTGTAAATCTTGCAGTTGAATATAACTGTGAAGGGATTAGTTACACATACACAGAACCTACAATATTCTATGAGATAATGTATGATACAGCAATTCTTGCAAGAAAACATGGGTTATATAATGCAATGGTAACAAATGGCTATATTGAGGAAGAACCCCTTAAAAAACTTCCAGTAGATGCCATGAATATCGATATTAAAGGAAATGCAGAGTTTTACAAAAAGGTTTGTCAGGGTACTCTCGACCCTGTTTTAAGAACCTGCGTATTGGCAAAAAAACTTGGAATACATGTAGAAGTAACAAATCTAATAATCCCCGGATACAATGATAACGAGGATGACATACTATATATAATAGAATTTGTAAAAGAGAGATTAGGGGAAGAAACGCCCCTCCACTTCACAAGATTCCACCCTGATTATATGTTAATGGATGTCCCTCCGACACCTGTTGAGATTTTGGAAAAAGCAAGGAATATGGCATTGGAAGAGGGTCTAAAGTATGTTTATATTGGAAATGTTCCAGGACATGAGGGAGAACACACATATTGTCCAAATTGTGGAGCCTTGTTAATTAGGAGAGACATATATACCATATCAATTGTTAATCTTGATTTACTAACAAAACCTCCAAGATGCTCTTTATGTGGTGAAAAAATAGATATCATTACAAAATAAATGAATGTGCGATGATGATTGCCGACTTCACTGATATATGATGATATCGGGGACACCTGAGCACAATTTTATAATCTTTTATGTATAAATTGGTTGAAAATCCCCAATAAAATTAAAGGAAGAACCACACTATATTTAAGAATTAATCATAATCATAGCCTATTTCAAAATTTTATTGTGGTTAAATAAATAACAAAAATTCCAAAAATTATTATAGTTATATCAGTAATTCCGCACACAGCCATGGCTATTTATCTTTTTTTATAATAACTTGTTTTTTGTCATTTGAAGGAATTATTCTAATTTTTGCATTTTCAAATTTTCTATAGAGTGTTTTTCCCTCAAATAACCTATCTAAAAAAATCGCAAGTGCAGCAACTTCTGAATGTGGTTGGTTCCCAATAGATACATTATAATCAGCAAGTTCATACGCTTCTTTTGGAACTTTCTCCGCTCCAACAATAACTAAAATGTTCTTTCCCTCAAACTCCTTCTTTATTTCATCCATTATCTCATTGACATTCGCCCCATACATTGTCAAATGAACCACAATCCCATTATTTTCTTTAAAATTTTTAATGTATTCCTTCCATTTTTTTATAACTTCAAATTTAAAGTTTCCTCCCCAATTCTCTACAATCTTCTTTACGCTTTCTTCAACATGTTCGTCCTCTACAGTAAATATTATCTTATCTGCTCCTAATGCTCTCGCTGTTAATGCTACATGTGTTGATATCCTCTTATCCCTCTCTCCTCTATGTCCTAATCTTAAAACCTCAACTCTCATGAAAATCCCCTGTTTCTTAATTTTTTGTCCCTAAATCAACTTAAAGCATATTTAGTAAAAACTTGATCAATCAGACGAAACTATAGTCGTGTGCGTTAGAAAATTTGGCAAAATCCAAGGGATTTTGCCGTATATCTTTTGGCAAAACCTTTAGGTTTTGCCGTATAATTTGGTAAATTTTTAAGTTTAATGTGTTATTTCAAATTTTAATGAATGATAACAATTATTTGGAAATTCATTAACGTATAAATAACTTTAAAAATTAATGGCAAAACCCTTTGGGTTTTGCCGTATATTAATTCCGCACACGACTATATTTGGATAAACAAAATCTTTTGTGGGCTTTCATTGCCCAAAATCTTGGTTCTGATTTCGTTATCCAAACCTTCGATTTGGAACGGATGCATTGCTTTACTAGCTTAGTAATGTATCTTAGCTGTTATAAATTCTTAATCTTCTTTATAACCTCCAAATAAACATCTTTTAATGGCAAATTATGTTTTTTTGCCACTTTCTTCAAATCCTCAAATTCGGGTTTTTTTGAAACTATCTTTCCATTAAAATAGGAAACTTTAACCTTAACATCCTCACCAAACACATTAATAGTTTTAAATTCTCTCTTTGCAATACTTCTATGTACATAAGGGATAACTCTAATGCCTATAGTCCCTGTTTCTTGCATTAGAATTTCACAAATCTCATCAATATCCTTCGCATTGGCGATTATTCTTATTATATATGCAGGTCTATTTTTCTTCATGAAACATGGAATAAAATGCAAATCCCTAACTTTATCTTTCAAAACCTCATACAGATAACCCAAAATTTCAGGAGAAACATCATCAACATTTGTCTCTATTAAACAAACCTCATCTTTAAAGTTATCCTTTGCTTTAATGACCCTTAAAACATTTGGGGCTTCAAAATCTTTATCCCCTGCTCCATAAGATATTTTTTCAACATTAAATGTAGATTTTGCCAATTTTGGGTTTAGGTATTTTATTATCGTTGCCCCTGTTGGTGTTGTTAATTCCCCATATTCAGAAAAGAATATCTCGAATCCCTTCAATATTTCTAATGTTGCTGGCGCTGGGACGGGCATTTTTCCATGCATGGTATTTACGAACCCACTACCAACATTTATTGGGGTATAATAAAATTCTTCATTCTTCAATTTCTCAATACAATATGCAGCCCCTACAATATCTGCAATGGTGTCAACTTGCCCAATTTCGTGAAAATGGACTTTCTCTACGTCAATACCATGAACTTTTGCCTCTGCCTCAGCAAGGATTTTGAACATGCCCAATGCGTGTTTCTTTATATTATCATCTATGCTGGAATTTTTAATTAATTTTTTTATCCATTTGTAGTTTCTGTTTTCTAAGTTTTCTTTTTCTTTTGGAATTATATTTATTTTATTTGCAATTATCCCTCTCTTTTTGACTTTCTTTACCTCAATATCAACATCAACAACCTTTTTTATAGTGTTTATTAACCCCTCCTCATCTACAAAATCAACCATAGCAGATAAAAACATATCTCCAGAAATTCCCATGAATGGATTAAGTATTATCATAAAAATCACCTCAACTTTCAAAAATTAAAATAAAAAAAGAGATTATAAAAATTTAAAAAATTTTATAGAATATAATTTCATTTTAAGTATTCTTTTCCATAATCCACTTCATAAACCTTAAATCCTGGCTGAACACCAAAGTTCGTTGGGTCGTATGATGCTTTAACCAATTTTATATGCTTTAAGCCATATCCATCAAGGAAATGCAATCTTGTATATATACTGTCTTCAAGGTTCCTTGTTGCTATCCATACATAAACTCTTCCATCAGACTCTACTCTTACAATTTCACTCAATTGCCCATCCTTATTAAGAACTTTTTCAATGACACCATTTGGGGTTTTTATAATTATTTTATGGAAGTTCACTTGTCCAATAATTTTTGGTTGCCCGTTCTTATAAGCAATTACTGCAGTTGATATGTTGTCCATTGTGAATGGTATGTTTGTCATGTAGTAGAGGTTTCCAACACGCACTTTTGTAATAATTGAGTTGTTGTATATCACTCCTTTTCCTTTGAAGTAATAGCCTTTTTCTCTTTTGTCGTTTGATGTATTTGGTGGCAAATCGAAATTCCAGTTTCCAAACATGCTCCATACTGGAGCAATGTCAGTCATTCTATTGTAAGTTATTAAATAGTCTGGATTTGGATGTTTTGGGTGCGTTGCATTTAATACTTCTTTTGCTTCTTTATCAGTTAAACCATATTTTTCTGTTAAAATTTCGTATGCAGCACTTCTGTTTAGTGGAAGTATTTCATTCAATATCTTTACTGTTTTTGAAACATTGTTGTGTGTTTTGTTCATAAGCACACTGCCTTTTTTAAATGCTTCATCTCCACTTGTGGCAAGCATTCTCAATATCCCAACTGCAAGTTCTTCATTTGATGTTGAGAATGCTCTACCTACCCAATAGGCCCTTGGGGAATTTTGGCTACCTCCATCAAACGTCACCATCTTTCTTGTAGCCCAGGTATAAATATGTCCATTATCCCACCAACATGTAATAACTGCATTGTCTGGAGTGTTGTTTTTAATCCAATCTAAGCTCTCTTTCCATCCATTGTTGAATGTTGGTACTGTGTAGAATGGAACTGCATTTGCAAGTGGCGGGAGGACTAAAGCAACTGCCAATGCTAAGGAAATCCCTTTCTTTAATTTTAATTCAGTATTGGAACTTATAATATCTCCTATTTTATACAATGCTAATGCAACAACCAAGGTTAAGAAAGTATAAGCAGCAATTGGTATATAAGTCGTTGGAATGAGGATTTGTGGGATTTTAGCTCCATAATTTGCAATGCTCCACAAACATGCCAATCCAACTATTGGATAGAGAGTATATTCAACTAACTTATCTCTACTCATCATTACGAATTTTTCGATCTGCCCAACTAATATACCAACACCAATTGCCAATGGTGGTGTCATTAAAGCAGCAAACCTAATACCTTTTGTAGCTGCATATCCAGTAGCAAGTAGCCAAATGGTTAGCAATATTGCATATTTAACATCAAATTCTTTCTTCCCATGCCTTAATGATATAAATGAAGCAAATATCCCAATAATACCCAATATGAATAATGTTATTCCCCCAATTGAGTTGTTAACGATATCCCTAAACGATGGTTTTGAAAGTTCTGCTACTGTTGTATAGACGTTTGGCCATCCTGTTGCATGTTCGGTTGTAGTTAAAACTATCTGGTAACTTAGTGGAGCTGTAAATGCTGTAAGAAATGTATTAACCCCATAAGCCATTGAGATTAGCAATGCACTACCAGCTATGTAAAATCCTATTAAATAACATATATTTTTGACATTCTCATGTTTAATGGTATTACCCAATTTTTTTGACAGTATTAAATAAATCCCATAGATTATCAGAGAAGCTGAAACAATATCAAACGCATACCACCAAGCACCCCACATTTTTGGGTATAGTGCTGTTAATATAACTGCTAAACTCCCAAATATTAATGATTTTTTAATATTATTTTGATTGTGTATTGCTTCAATAATAAACCACATTATAAATAAGATTGGCAAAACTTCAAATATCGGAGTATCTGCGAATCCTGCAGATGTTTTATACAACAATCCAGGAGCAGATATTAAAGCTAATGCCCCAACAATCCCCCCAAGATTGCTTAACGTTGCTCTCCTAACTATAAAGTAGATTGGAATTCCCAACAACATACTAAGAATTGCTGGAACCCAAAAAGCAGCGTTCATAATGCTAACTGTTGGATCAATGGAATGCCATATCTCATAAAGTAAAACTTCAACAATACAAATTACTGGTGGCTCCCAACTTACTGGATGTCCTGGAGGAGCGTATTGGCATGTATCATAAGGGACTAATTTTCCATTGACTTCTTTCAATGTTTCTCCAATATATCCATGTTTGTAGAGGTTCTCACTCAACCTCAAATAGTAGTAGGGATCTAATGCTATAAGATACATCCTCCCATGTTCATCAGCAAACATCTTTTTTAGCTGAGGGTTATCTGTAAATCCCATATCTGCTGTCTGTGCTCTTAATTGGAAACTTATCAACGATATTGCCAAAACAATAAGAAATATCTTTATATGCTTATGTTTTTTAAAAAATTCAGACACTTTATTAAGATATTCAATCATCCTTTCCCACCTTCTAAAATTCCTAAATAATATCATAAATATTAACACAAAACTGCATATACATCTTATTAAGATTTAATATGACAACTCATCAAGCAACTAAATTTAACTAAAAAAATTAAAACAGCAAAGATATATAAATTTATTGTTATTTATCATTAGCAACGTTTGCAATGAAAGGTGAAATAATGGAGGATTTAGTAATTTTTATGATTGTTGCATTTGTTTTATCTGTAATGCTTACAAAATTCATAATAAAAAAGATGATAAATGTAAAATACGGGATAGATTTACACAAAGAGGAAAAAATAAAAGTTGCTGAAATGGGGGGACTTGCACCACTAATCACGAACATCGCAATTTTGCCATTTTTCAATCCTTATGTTTTAGTTGTTGTGATGTTGTCTGGGATCATTGGAATTATTGATGATATTGCAAAACTCTCACCAAAAGAAAAACTCATCTCGCTTGGAATGGCTGCAATTCCAGTAGGAATTTTGCTAAATATGGATATTTTTCATTTATTTTTGTTGATAGTGGGAGTTTCTATAACCTCAAATTTAACAAATATGCTTGCAGGATTCAATGGGCTTGAGATTGGTGTGGGAATTATTTCATTAATATTTTTAGGTTTGTGTTTGCTAATTGTTGGAGATGTGGGGGGATTTCAGTTAGTTATGGTTTTTGTAGCATCTTATTTGGGTTTATTTGTATTTAACAAATATCCAGCAAAGGTCTTTCCTGGGGATGTCGGGACATTACCAATAGGCGCGTTTTTGGCAACAGTAGCAATTTGGAAAGGAATTATTTTGCCATTTTTAATTATTATGATACCATATATCTTAGATGCATCATTAAAATTCTATAGCGCTGGAGTTACAAGGAGGGAGGAGCACAAGCCAACAGTATTAAAAAATGGAAAACTCTATGTTGAGGGAGGTTATTTATCACTACCAAGAATCATACTAAAAAAGAAACCTATGAAGGAATGTGAAATTGTTTTTGTAATTTGGGGGATCTCAATATTTTGTGGAGTATTGAGCTTAATAACTACAAAAATCCTATATTAAAGTTTTATATTAAAATTCAAATTTAGATATTAAAAATAGGCATCAGCTGAGCCCATCTCATCATAAATCAGCCGGGGACAATATCATCATCTGCCTTTAAATTTAAAAAAGACAACACTCCAAAAAACTATTTTTTTCTAAGTTTAATAAAGTTTTCGAAATTGACTTATGTTATTGTAGATTAATGCCAAATTTTCATTATCAATTTTTATTTTTTATTCATTTTTTAATACATTATAAAAATTATTATTACTATAATAGTATAAAATATTAATTTTTGACATATCTAAGAAATTAAATACCTATATTTACATTTTTAAAGAGATATTTCTTTATATAACGCCCTTTAAAAAGGTTAATAGATTAATTTTATTTTTGGAGGTGGACACTGTGACAAATACTATAGAAATTGCCCCTACAACAAGACATGAAGGGCACGCCAAATTAATTTTAGAAGTGAATGATGCAGGTATCGTGACAAAAGCATACTATCCAAACACTACCCCAGTTAGGGGCTTTGAAACAATGTTAAAAGGAAGACCTGCGGAATTTGCACCAATTGCAGTCATGAGAATTTGTGGTATCTGTCAAACAACTCACGGAATTGCTTCATGTGAGGCAATTGAGGACGCTATTGGATGCGAAATTCCAGAAGATGGAAGATTGTTGAGGGAATTAGTTGGATTAGGAAACAGAATGCATTCTCATCCATTGCACCATTTGTTAATAGCTGATGACTTCATAAAACCAAATGAACAAGATTTGAAGGTAGAGGCAATAAAACTCATACAAAAAATGAGAAAAGTTGGACAATTAATTGTAGACATTGTTGGGGGAGAAGGAATTCACCCACCAAACATTGTTATTGGTGGAATGAGAACAAACATTACAGAAAGAGCAAAATCAAAAATATACTATGCATGTAGAGAATACGAAAAAGCTGCTTACCAAATGTATGAACTCTTAGAAATGCTCATTGAAAGATACTTAGAAGAAGTAGGAATTTCTGACTTGGGAGCTCACGACTACCCATACATTGCAACACACACAACATTTGGAGACAGAAACGCTATAGACTGGGATAATGTAACCGAAATCCCAGCACAAAGATACTACAAAAACCCAGAAATTGCCCAAACCGCAACAAACCAAATCCCACTCTACTGTGGAGTTCCAGTAGAGGGAGGTCCAAGAGCAAGGATGGTTAAATTTGGAAACTTTAAAGCAGGAGGAAGTGCATTAGACATAAACATTGCAAGAGCACAAGAAAACCTTGGAGCAGTTTATAGAGTATTTGAAATCCTTGATGAGTTAAACCTCAACGGAAAAACAAGAGTAGAGCCAGAATACAAAGATGGATTTGGAATTGGTGTTCACGAGGCACCAAGAGCAACAAATGTTCACATGGCAGAAGTTGGAAAAGATGGAAGAATAAAATCCTACAAAATTATTGCAGCGTCAACATGGAACATGCCAATAGTTGAAAAGGCAATCGAAGGTTATCCACACCAATATGCGGAAGTTATCATGAGAGCTTATGACATATGAGCTTCATGTGCAACACACGTCATCGTTAAAGATGACGAAACAAAAGAAGTCATTGAAGTAAGAAGAATCTAAATCATCAGCGCCCCAAAGGATGAACTCGAGGGGGAACCCGAAAGGGACCCTGAGAGGGACAACCCGCGCATGGGGTTGTATGGGGCGTTAGTTGATAACTAACTCAATCATTTCTTGCTATCCTTTGGTGAAATGATGAAAACACGCTTAGACATTGAAGATGAAGATTTGTTTGACTTTACACCTTCTTATTTAAAAAAAGAAATCATGGTCTTGGCTTGTGGGAACATATTATTTGCAGATGATGGATTTAGCGTTCATGTAATTGAAAAACTAAATAATATTCTTACAGAAGAAGAAAAAAAGAACATTGCTTTAGTAGATGCGGGTGCTGGAGCTCCACAGCAAGTTCTAACACTCATAGACGAAAATTCAAAAACTAAAAAAATTATCGTTGTGGACGTTATTGATTTCGGATTAAAACCAGGAGAAATTAAGATACTAAAAAAAGACGATCTACCAAACCCAGAACATAATAGGATTGATATCCACGATTGGCCATTATCAACAATACTGAGGCAGGTTAGCGATACTTTTGGAATAGAGATTATGGTTGTTGGTTGTCAGGCAAAATACATATCTGAGCCAGATGTGGTTATTGGTTTAAGCAAAGAGGTTGAAGAAGCTGTTGATAAAGCCGTAGAAATCATCTTAAAAGAATTGAGAAAAAACCAACAATAACGGGGGAGAAATCATGGTAAAGGTTGCCCACGTCCAATTAAGTAGTTGCTGTGGGTGCTTAGTTTCCTTAGCAGATACATACGAGAAACTTTTAGACATTTTAAACAGCATTGAGTTAGTATACTGCCAAACTTTGATGGATGTAAGAGAGATTCCAGACAATTTGGATATCATATTAGTTGAAGGTAGTGTTTGTTTAGATGACCACCATGCATTGGAGTTAGCAGAGGAAGTCAGGAAAAAAGCAAAAATTTTAGTCGCTTTGGGGGCTTGTGCTGCGACTGGTGGAGTTACAAGATTCTGCAGAGGAAACCAAATGTCAAAACCAGTCCACAGTTCATTCTCCCCATTGACAGAAGTTGTAAAATGTGATTTAGCAATTCCTGGATGTCCACCTTCCCCAGAAGTAATTGTCAATGTAATAACAGCAGCATTAAATGGAGACGCAGAGTATTTACAACCATTTGCAGAACTTGCTGAAAAAGGAGAGGCATGTGGTTGTGATTTGCTATACAAAGTTGTTAATAAATCCCTCTGTATGGGTTGTGGGACCTGTGCAGCAGCATGTCCAACGAGGGCAATTGAAATGCTCGATGGGAGACCAAACGTGTTGAAAGAACTCTGTATTAAGTGTGGAGCATGTTCAGTCCAATGTCCAAGAATCAGATTCCCAAAATTAATTGAAGAGATCGAATAAATTGAGCTATAGTAGTTAGAGAGGTGGTATTTGTGGATGCTTTTGGAAAGTATAAAACTGTCGTCTCTGCGAGGGCGACTGATAAGAAAATATTAAAAAAGTCTCAAGATGGGGGAATCGTTTCAGCAGCATTCATCTATGGTTTAGAGAATGGGTTATTGGATGGGGTTATTGTTGCAGATAATGCAGGAGAATTTAAAGCAGTTCCGAAAGTTGCTACAACTCCAGAGGAAGTTTTAGAAGCGGCAGGAACTAAATACACAGTCTGCCCAAACATAAGCGTTTTAAAAAGTGCAGTTAGAGAATATGCATTAGAAAAAGTTGGTATCGTCGGAACTCCATGCCAAATAAGAGCCGTTAGAAAGTTAATGAAGTATCCAGTAGGGTTTAGACACACTGACAGCAAAATCGCTTTAACAATCGGTATCTTTTGTATGGAGAACTTCCCATACATGGGGTTGAAGACGATTGTTGAAGAACACTGTGGAGTTAAGATGGAGGACGTTGTTAAGATGGATATTGGGAAGGGTAAGTTTTGGGTTTATACAAAATGGGGTGAGACAAAGGCTATCAAGTTGAAAGAGACCCATCCTTACGAGCAAATTGCATGCCACGTTTGTACTGACTACACTGCTGAGTTGGCAGACATTTCAACCGGTTCTGTTGGTAGCCCAGATGGTTGGAGCACCGTATTCGTAAGAACTACAAAAGGAGAAGAATTCTTCAACAAAATGGTTGAAGATGGCTACTTAGAAATTAAACCAATAGAAGAAGTCAAACCAGGTTTAGGATTAGTCGAAAAATTAGCCCTAACTAAAAAAGAGAAAAATACAAAAGAAATCGAACATAGAAAAGAGTTAGGATTACCCGTTCCTTACTAAGAGGCACTGTCGAGTATAGCGAGGCAGTGCATCCTTTTTAATGAAACTTTTTTTAAAAGTTTCAAAGAGAGAAACACAAAAAGAAATCAAACACAGAAAAAGGTTAGATTGCAGACTCTTTACTAAGTTCCTTAACTAAAAATCTTTTTCTGCTTTTATTCTTTTTTCTCAATATAATCTAAATAGTAGTTAATTAGTTCTTCTCCATTCAAATAAACCAAATTGTATTTTTCAGCATATTTTTTTGTCTCACTTTTACTCATTGCATTTCCATCATCACCCATCATTTCACAAATTGTTGTTATTGGTGTTAAACCAGCCATTTCTGCCAGTGCTACTGTCATTTCAGTATGGCCTTGTCTTTTTTTTACAAGGCCATCAGCAGCTCTTAGCAAAGTAACATGTCCGGGGCTTCTAAATTCTTTACCAAAATCATCAAATCTCTTTTCTTTGCAAAGTTGTGCAAGGGATTTAATTGTTAATGCTCTATCATTGTCAGTTATCCCTGTGAAGGTTTTTCTGTGGTTTACTGTTATGGAAAATGAGGATTTTTCATCATAAGGAATGTCATTTGGATAGAGTTCTTTTAAAACTTTAAACTTTTGAGATGCAAAATCCAAAATATCCACCATAAATGGAATGCCCAATTTCTTACAAAACTCTGGATGAATTGCAGTGCAGATTAAACCTCCCCCATCTTTTCTCATTATTCTTATGTGCTCAGAGGTTATTTTTTCAGATGCTACTACCATATCAGTTTCTCCTTCTCTATCATCTGCATCATAAACTAACACAATTTTTCCATTTTTAAGTGCTTGCATTGCTTTCTCTACAATATTCATATTCTCGCCTTCATTTTATTTTCATTTTTATTGTTTTTAGCTGTTTTGTGTGGTATTATTAGCAAATTTTATACGGCAAAACCCTTGGTTTTGCCATTAATTTTTAAAGTTATTATAAAAACTTATAAAATTTCAAGTGATTATTATTCCCTTTTAAATTTTGAAATTAAATGTTTAATGCTCCATAAAATTTATTGAAGTTATGTTCATCGAAGCGAAGCTTCGAGCAGCGAAATCTTTGATTTCGCCTAAACTTCTAACGCACACAACTATATTTAATCTTTATCTTAACCCAATCTCCATCATTTAGTGATAGTATATCTCTCAACTTGACTGGAGAGATTATCTCTACTATATTGTTTGGGTGATATGTTTTTTTCGGCACTATTATCGCACCTTCAATTTCAAGGTCATGCTTAAATGTTGATATTTTTACTGGAATAATTTTAACACCAAAGTATTTTTTGTCATTGTAGATAAAGTCATCTGTCTCTATTGGATTTAATTTGTCAATATCTAACGCCTCATCTAATTTAACATTTAATGTTCCAGGGTAAGGAATGAATCCCAAAATCTTTTTGAATCTTCTCTTGTATGGTGGAAGAGATACGTAGTATCTCCCTTCCCCCCTTCCTGATACAACTTTCCCAATGACCTCCATGATATCACCCAAGATTAAATATTTAAATGGCACTTGTGTTTTATATTGTCGTTTGCGTTATAAATGACCATTATGCATAATCAAATTAAATGATGTCTTATACTTATTTGAAAATTTACCATAATTATAGCCCTTTTCAAAATTTTGTCATGGCTAAATAAGTGACAAAACCCACTGCAACATTATGCTATAGAAGTTGATTATTCAACTATTCCGCAAACGATAAAATGACAATCACTTAACTTCAAATTTAAATAGACATTTGTTAAACTTAAAAATTTTTAAGATAAATATTCACTTGGTTTCGCAGAACTTAGCTGTTGTTATTATAGTCGTGTGCGGAAATGATATACGGCAAAACCCTTTGGGTTTTGCCATTAATTTTTAAAGTTATTTATAAATATTTTAAATAATTGTTATCATCCATTAAAATTTGAAATAATACATTAAACTTAAAAATTTACTAATAATATATTTCCAAATTTTAACGCACATGACTATAATGAAAATTTGATAATGGAAATTTGATGAATTTGATAGAATAAATCAATAAAAAATTTGTGAAGGGGAGAAGATGATAGGTATTATTGGAGGAACTGGCATAGCATCAATCTTAGGTAAAGGTGAAGAGAAGATCATAGAAACTAAATATGGAAAGGCAAAGGTTTTGATTGATGGTGACGTTGTTTTGTTGTTTAGGCATGGGATTAAGCATAATGTTCCACCACATAAAATAAATTATAGAGCAAATATATATGCTTTAAAACAACTTGGTGTTGAAAGAATTTTAGCCATAAATTCTGTTGGTTCACTAAAAGAAGAAATAAAACCAGGAAGTTTTGTAATCCCTAATGACTTTATAGAATTTACAAAATGCAGAGAGGGCACATTTTACGATGAGGGAAAAGTGGTCCACATTGATATGTCAGAACCATATTGCCCAGAGTTAAGAGAAATTTTAAAGAAAATCTTAGAAAATAAAAAGTATGATTACCATGAAGGTGTTTATGTGTGCACAGAGGGGCCAAGGTTCGAGACAAAGAGAGAAATTGAGATATATAAAAATTGGGGAGATGTTGTAGGAATGACGGGTTATCCTGAAGTTGTTTTGGCAAGAGAATTGGAGATGTGTTATGTTTCATTGTGCAATGTCACAAACTATGCAGCAGGAATTTCAAAGAATGTTCTGACAGTTGATGAAGTATTGGAAACAATAAAGGCAATGGAAGATAAGATTTTAAAGATTGTTGATGAATTTATCAACTATGATTTTGGAGAGAGGGAATGCATCTGCAAAGATGCTTTAAAACATGCTGTTATTTAATTTAAGTTCTCAACTTTAACAACAATTTTTATGCTTAATTTTTGGTGGGGATTTATGATAATAAAAATAAACGAAATGAACGAAAAAGAAAAAATGGAAGCAATTAAAAAGATACAAAAAATGATTTTGGAGGGAAAGGTAGTAATTTGTGGAACTGATACTTTATATGGGATATGTGTAAATGCTTTGGATGAGAATGCTGTAAAAAAGGTTTATAAGATAAAAAAGAGGGACTTTGGAAAATACATCTCAATAAGTTTAAAAGATAAAGAAGAGATTGAAAAATATGCGTATGTTAATGATGTAGCGAGGAAGATAATAGACAAGTTCATGCCTGGGCCTATAACAATCATATTGAAAAAGAAAGATGTTATTCCAGATATCGTTGCAAAGGACTATATTGGGATTAGAGTGCCAGATAATGACGTTGTTAGAGAACTTGCCATTGTTCCGTTGACATCAACAAGTGCCAACATAAGCGGAGAGAAATCCCCAACATCTGTTGATGAGATAAGTGAAGAGATAAAGAAAAACGTTGATGTAATAGTAGACACTGGAAAATGCAAATACTCAAAGCCATCAACAATAATAAAAATATGTGAAAGTGGAAAAATTGAGTTGGTTAGGGAGGGGGCAATCCCTTTTAAAGAAATTGTGAAATATTGTCAAATATTGTCAAATGAGTGAAAGTATAGTTGTTTGCCAATTTTATACGGCAAAACTTTGTTTTGCCATTAACATTCCAAATAAAGGTTAGTCATCCCCTATAATTTAATGGAGATTTCGTTCATTAGTAAGGCAAACAACTATAGTTTTTAGAATTCTTTTTCACTTGTTTGAACATTAAGAAATTTTTGAAAGAACAATAAATATTACATAAACTTCAAATAAATATAATTTATCCATCTAATCTCATTGAGGATTAGGTCATTATAACGCAACGACTGCATGTCTTTTTTAATGAAATTTAAAGTATAATAAAGAATTTGTAAAAACCCTTCCAACTTTTTCTAAAAGTTTTATATGGGTGCCAAAACCTTAAAAATCTTCAATGATAAATAATATTATTAAATAATAATAAATTTAACACAGAGGAGGGGGCTTTTACTGTTTTGTTGGCTTAATTTTTGTATTTAAATTCTTAAAATTTTAAGTATTAAGAACTTGGGGGGTGGTTATTTTGAAAGCAGTAGTTCTTGCCGCTGGATTGGGAACAAGGATGGGAAAATTAACAGAGGAAACTCCAAAGGGGCTTTTGAAAGTAGCAGGTAGGGAAATTATTTACAGGAGTTTGAAAACTTTGGAGAATTTGGGTGTTGAGGAATTCGTAGTTATTACCAATCCAAAATACAAGAAAAAATATGAGGAATTTTTAAAAAAAGAGGGATTTAATTACAAAATCGTCCTAAACAACAATCCAGAAAGAGGAAATGGATATTCTCTCTACTTGGCAAAAGGTCATGTAAATGATAAGTTTGTTTTGGTTATGAGCGACCATATTTATGAGGAAGGGTTTTTGAAAGAGGCTATTAAAAAAGAAGGACTTATCATAGATAAAGAAGGTAAATTTATTGATATTAATGAAGCTACAAAAGTTTTAGTTGAGAATGGAAGAGTTAAAGATATTGGAAAAAAATTAGAAAGATGGCACGGATTTGATACAGGTTTGTTTATCCTAACACCAGAGATTTTTAAATATGCGGAAGAAGTTGCCAAAGAAAAAGAACTCGTAGAACTTAGTGAAATTGTAAAAAGAGCAAAACTAAAAGTATCAGAGGTTAACGGATACTTTTGGATGGATGTTGATACAGAAGAGGAGATGAAAATAGCAAAGCGTCTTATAATCCAAAACGCCATTAAAGGCTCTGGGGATGGGTTTATATCAAGGAAAATCAACAGAAAAATCTCCACGAAAGTAAGCGAGTTCCTTGTTGACTATTTAACTCCAAATCAAATAACTATTTTAACTTTCCTGTTTGGATTGTTTTCAGCAGTGGTCGCATTGTTTAACATTCCTTTGGGAGGTATTTTATATCAAATAAGCTCTATCTTGGATGGTGTTGATGGGGAAATTGCGAGGGCCTCAATGAGAACGAGTAAATTTGGTGGTTATGTAGATTCTATCTTGGATAGATACGTTGACTTTGCATTTCTTTTGGCTTTGGCTTATGTAATAAAACCATCACTTGAACTTTGGGTAATTATTGCTTTAGCGATATTTGGTTCTGCAATGGTTAGTTATTCAACAGAACGTTATAAAGCAGCATATTTCAAAGATATCTATAAAGAAATCCCAAAAATGAGATACTTAATTGGAAAGAGAGATGAAAGAATATTTGTAATTATGATATTCTGCCTAATAAACAAAATTCCAGAGTTATTTATATTGCTTGCAATCATAACTAATGTAAGAGTCCTCCTAACTATGTATTTAGTTTGGAGAAAAGAAAATAAAGTAGCCCAATGATTCCATAATATCATAAAATTAATTTTTGGAAAATTTAATTGTAAATTCAGATTAAAACTGTTTAAAAGATTTATTTCAATAATTTGAGTAGAGTTGAGAAAATTTGTGAGTGATGTGTGAATATTTACTAATATTTGTTGTGTTATCTACAACACTACTGCATTGGAAAGTCAAATTTCTTTTTAAATAAACAGCAAATTTAATATAGGAGTAAATTACAAAAGTTTTAGATTGCTCAATAGAATTTTACATTATAATCAACAATTAACTAACAGAATTCCGATGTTTCCAACGTTATTTTGATATTATTTTGAATAAACCGATAACAAAAGGTTTTAGGATGATGTATATGAAAACAATTAAGGAGATCAATGAAAAGATAAGGAGTGGTGATGTTGTAGTTGTTACTGCGGAGGAGATGATTGGGATTGTTGAGGATGTTGGGCCTGAGAAGGCGGCTGAAGAAGTTGATGTTGTTACAACTGGAACGTTCGGAGCAATGTGCTCGAGTGGGGTCTTCTTAAACTTTGGACATGCAGACCCGCCAATAAAAATGTTAAAAATCTATTTGAATGGTGTTGAGTGCTATGGAGGACTTGCGGCTGTAGATACCTACATAGGAGCAACACAGCCAAACTCAGACCCAGATATAGACATCGACTATGGGGGAGCTCACGTTATAGAGGACTTAGTCGCTGGGAAAGAGGTTGAACTCGTTGCAGAGGGATATACAACTGATTGCTACCCAAGAAAGAAAGTTAGAACAACAATAACTTTGGATGATATAAACCAAGCAATATTAGTAAACCCAAGGAACTCCTACCAAACCTACAACGCTGCAACAAATAGTAGGGATGAGAAGATTTACACCTACATGGGAACACTCCTTCCAGAGTTTGGAAACGTAAACTACTCTGGGGCTGGGCAGTTAAACCCACTACAAAACGATTACAATAGAAAAACCAAAACCTACAATACTATTGGAATTGGAACAAGAATCTTCTTAGGTGGGGGAATTGGTTATATAATTGGGGAAGGAACGCAACATAATCCAGATAATGCATTTGGAACGTTAATGGTTAAAGGGGATTTGAAGCAGATGGATAGGAAATACTTGAGGGCAGCAACTATACCAAACTATGGAAGTACTTTGTTTGTTGGTGTTGGTGTGCCGATTCCAGTATTGAATGCGGAGGTTGCAAAGTGTTGTGCTATAAGGGATAGAGATATCGAAGTGCCGATTATAGATTACGGAGTTCCAAGGAGAGATAGACCGGTTGTAGCAAGGACTAATTACGAAGAGTTAAGAAAGGGGAAAATCACCATTGAAGTTGAAATTGATGGTAAGAAGGTTGAGAAGACGATAAAAACATCATCCGTCTCAAGCTATAAAATGTCCAGGGAGATTGCTAAGGAGTTGAAGGATTGGATTTTAAAAGGAGAGTTTTTCTTAACTGAGAGGGTTGATGTTCTTGGAAAGGGTTCTGCAAAACCGATGAAGTCAGATGTGAAGCTTGTTGGAGAAATATTGAGTAAGCCGCCAATTGTTGCTCCAATTGGCATAACTATTGAGGAAGCGTCTAGGATATTGATTAAGAATAATATAAATCACTTGCCTATTGTGGATGAATTTGGAAGGTTGGTTGGTATTATAACTTCTTGGGATATAGCGAGAGCTATTGCTCAGAACAAGAAGTCTATAGAGGAGATTATGACGAGGAATGTAATTACTACTACTGTAAACGAGCCAGTTGACGTTGTAGCAAGAAAAATGGATAAGTACAATATTTCAGGAGTTCCAGTCGTAGACAAAGAAAACAAAGTCGTAGGAATGGTAACCTCCGAGGATTTATCGAAATTAGTCGGTTACACTAATAAATGGTGATGTTAATGAAGAAGAGAATATACCTATGGGTTCCATCAGAAAATGTGCATAAACCAATAATTTCAAATGCAATATTAAACACGAAAATTAATATCAACATATTAAAGGCAAAGATAGAACCACAAGAAGCTTTCTTAATTTTGGAATTAAATGGGGATGAGGATAAGGTTAACGAAGCAATTGAATACTTAAGTAAATATGGAGAAATTGAGGAAATATCAAAGGTTATAAAAAGAGATGAAGAAAAATGTGTTGATTGTGGGGCATGTATAACCATGTGTCCAGTTGAGGCAATTAAAATGGATGACGACTTTAGCGTTGTATTTGATGAAAATGAATGTATTGGATGCAAAAGTTGCGTTAAGGTATGTCCTTTTAAAGCAATAGAGGTAGATGATATTTAGATTATTGTTTGAGTAAATCATAATAAAAAATAAATTATATTTCATTGGAAATTCTTAAAATGTCCTCAACAATTTTTTCAAAATGTTTTACTTTTTCTGTTTCTTCAAAATCATCTTTTAAAAAATATATTCCATCAAGTTCATATTCTAATATTATTCTCATTTTTCTAGGTCTTCCATTTGGGCATTTATATGAGATTTCATTATCTTTATCCGGTGTTGCTAAAAATACTTTAATATGGGATGTTACAGGAGATTCTTTTAGTTTTAGTTTCCAATAGGTTGTTTCAAAACCTCTCTCACGAAATGAGTTTTTAACTGAAATAATTGCAATTATCTTTACTTCATTATCCTTAACTTTATAAACAATAATATCGGCATCCGGAAGGAATAAATATTCCCCATAATTTACTGCTATTAATCTTTTAACTTTATCTAATTCTTCTGTCAAATTTTTACTGGCTAAAATTTTGTCTGTTGTTAATTTTAATTCAGTATCTTTCAATAAATCTTCAAGTATTTTATAAATAATATCTTGTATTTTACTTCCAATATATGCCCTCCATGACTGATTCGCTTTATTTATTGCTTCACTCTTAGAAAATCCCTGTTTTATGTATTCTTTAACTTTATTTTTTATATATTCTTCTCTTTCTATTTCTAAAATTTTTGATATATTATTTATTTCCATAATAAACCCTCCAAAGTGCAACATTCATTTGCTATCCTTTTTATTGCTAATTCAAAATATTTCCTATCAATTTCTACACCAATGGCCCTCCTGCCTAATTTATATGCGGCTATTACAGTTGTTCCACTACCCAAAAATGGATCTAAAACCACATCCCCAACATAACTAAAAAGTTTGATGCATCTCTTAGGAAGCTCTAATGGAAAAGGTGCAGGATGTCCTACTCTTTTTTTACTTTCTCCCGGAAATGTCCATAATCCGTTAGTCCATTCTATAAACTCTTCCCTTGTTATGTCGGATTTTCCTTTTGAGAGTTTTTTCCATGTTTCTTTATAAAACACCACGATAGTTTCTACTGGAGCAATAACATAAGGAGCGGAAGCAGAAAGCCAACTTCCCCATGCAGTTCTACGAGAAATATTCTGCTCATTCCATATAATTGTAGATTGATACTTGAATCCAACATCTAAAGCAATTTTTACTATATCTGCATATACCGGTTTTATCCCACCCTTATTTTTATCTAGTGGTATATTTAAACAAAGCCGTCCATCTTTCTTTAAAAGTGTTAATGCCTTTTTTAACCACTGTTTTGTCCAATTTAAGTATTCTTCATACGGAATATTATCATCATGCTGATTATAATCTATCCCCACATTGTAAGGGGGGGAAGTAACTATTAGATCAATACTTTCTTCTGGTAAATCAACATTTAAAAAATCATCATTTATTACCTTTATTCCACGAATCTTGTTCCATACTTCCATTATTACCACCAATTCGATAAAAATATAGTCGTTCTGCAAATATATGTTGAACCATTCTCTTAATCTTTAAATTTTATCTAATTTATTTTTAATAACATCATATTTTAAATATGTAATGTTTAATTGCAGAAAAGCCATAATTTTTAATCAAAAACAATTCTATCTTTGCCAGAGTATATGGTAAATCTATTTTTCCTTGCAAATCCAATTAACGTTATGTTATTTTCTCTTGCTAATTTAACACCTTTATCTGTTGGTGGGGATTTTGTTATCACAATTGGGATATTTGCATTGACGAGTTTTTTTACCATTGCATAAGGTTGTCTTCCACTTGATGCCAATATGCAATTCCCTAAGTTTATGTTGTTTAAGATAGCATACCCCACAACTTTATCTACTGCATTATGCCTTCCTATATCTTCACTAAACGCTATAACCTCCCCAGACGTGTTAAAAAGTGCAGCCCAGTGAACTCCTCCCGTTAATTCCCAAATTTTTGATAGAGTAGGCATGGTCTTTATGATTTTTAATATTGTATCTACGTTTATTTTGATTTGAGTATCTTTTTCAGTATCTTTATCACCTTTAATTTCTTTACTTTCAACATAAATTTTATTTTCATCTAAATGAACATTGATAATGCTATTTTTGGAAACATAACCTTCACATATTGCATGGCCAATACCCAACTCTTTTATCTGGTTTGGAGATGCTACTAACTCCTCTATAAATTTATTGTTAATATATAACTCATAAATCTCCTCAACGCATACATAATCCTCAATTGGGGTAGCTTGTCCTTCCCATCTATATGCATTCACTTTGGTTATCATAATCCCCCTCGAAAATACTAAGTAAAAAAGTTAAAAATTAATCTTTAACTTTCAAATTAATTCCCTTTTTTAACCCCCATATTCTACAAGAAATCTTTAAAAAGGTTTCATCCAAACAGGATAGGATGTCTTTGGTATCTTCTCTTAATCATTTCCAATTTTTAAATCAATTCCTTCTTTTAACCTCCATGTTTTGCAGAACGAACAAACTTCTCCAGAGGATGACATTCCACAGACCTTACACTCTATTAATGGAATGTCTTCAATTTCTTTTTCAAATAAGTGCCTATTTTTCAAATAGCCCATAACAAATCTATACTTTGTTCCAGGGCGTGTTTCTTCTAATTTGTTAAGCATTTCTTTATATTCTAATGTTATTGCTTTTTTTGCAAATGGGCATTTTTCAGAGAACACTTCAAGACCTACCGCAGATGAATATGCAGAAATCTCTTCCTCTGTCAATTCATACAACGGTTTTACCTTCTTTGGGAATTTTCCTTTTTGTGGTAAAACTGGCCCTTGCCTTGCTAAGTATTCAGTGCTCCAATTCATTACGTTGTTGAGTATGAATGCTGCTTCATCATCCAAATTGTGTCCCGTAACCATAACGTTAAATCCATTATCGTATGCAAATTTACTAACTATATACCTTTTAGCTGTTCCACAAATTGAGCATTTTGGCTTTCTACTTTTAACTTCTGGAATACTCTTGCCCGTGAGCTCTTTTAAATCAATTATATGACACTTTACCCCAATATACGACGTCTGTTTTTTGACATATTCCAATGACTTCTTTGAAAAATCTCCAATACCTAAATTAATGTGGAGACATTCAACATTATAACCCAATTTTTTTAATACATAAGTTACAACAGCTCCATCCTTTCCACCAGAAATGGCAATTAGCACTTTATCTTCCGGATCAATCATCTTATATTTTTTGATGGTTTTTTGGACTTTCTTTTCAAAATATTCTATGAAGTGCTCTTTGCACAAAGCCATTTTTGGGTATTTTATCTTTATATATGCCTCCCCTTTACATATTTTGCATTTCATGATACCCCTGACTTCTATTTTTTAGATATTAAATTCTATTAAATTAATTGGTAGTCGGTATATGTAACACTGTTAACCACTATTATATATATTTTTAGGTGTGGATTACCATCAACCGAACATTTAATATGTTGTTATTACAAAAAGCTACGAAATTTATAATTTTATTCTTATGTTTTTATCTATTGATGCCTTTTTATTAGTTTTTTACATTATATAGTTTGTCTTCCAAAATTAAAATAGAGCTCTATTTTAGATTCACAAATGGAAAAGTTTATATATTGGTTGAAATATCTAATTTAGAAGCAGACCAATTTACACTAAAAATAGAACTCTATTTAGGAGAGGTATTATGAGAAATAATATAGTGCATGTGGGAGCTGATGAATTAACGTATGAAATTAGGGAAATTGTAGATATTGCAAAGAAAATAGAAAAGTTTGGAGTAGAGATTACTTGGGAAAATATTGGAGACCCAGTGGCAAAAGGAGAAAAAATTCCATTATGGATTAAGGAGATTGTTGCTGAACTTGCAATGGATGATAGCTCATATGCATACTGCCCAACAAAAGGACTTTTAGAAACAAGGGAATTTTTGGCAGAATTAACAAACAAAAGAGGTGGTGCTCAAATAACCGCAGAGGATATAATATTTTTTAACGGTTTAGGTGATGCAATAGCAAAAATTTACGGATTATTAAGGAAGGAAGCAAGGGTTATCGGCCCATCTCCAGCATATTCCACACACTCATCAGCAGAAGGTGCACACGCTGGATGTCCACCAATAACCTACTACTTAGACCCAGAAAACAACTGGTATCCTGATTTAGATGATTTAAGAAATAAGGTAAAATATAACCCATCCATAGCAGGAATTTTAATTATCAACCCAGATAACCCAACAGGGGCTGTCTATCCAAAAAAGGTTTTGGATGAGATTGTTGATATTGCAAATGAGTATGATTTATTCATCATCTCTGATGAGATCTACTGCAACCTTGTATATAATGGTAAAAAAACCGCTTTGTTACCTGAAGTTATTGATGATGTTTGCGGGATATCATTAAAAGGAATATCAAAAGAAATTCCTTGGCCTGGGGCAAGATGTGGTTGGATGGAAGTTTATAATGTGGACAAAGACCCAATATTTAAAAAATACATTGAAAGTATTTGTAGGGCAAAGATGGTTGAAGTTTGTTCCACCACTTTACCACAAAAGGCAATACCAAGAATCCTTTCACATAAAGAGTATAAAAAATACTTAAAAGAGAGAAATGCATTCTATGAGAAAGCATCAAACATTGCATACAACAAATTAAAGGATATTGAGGGCATTATTGTCAATAGAACAAATGGGGCATTCTACATGAGTGTGGTGTTTAGAGAGGAGTATTTAAATGAGAATCAGAAGTTGCATGTTGAAAATGAAAAGTTGAGGGCATTTGTGGAAAACCTTGTTAAAAATGTTCCTTATGATAAGAGATTCGTCTACTATCTATTGGCATCAACTGGAATTTGTGTTGTTCCTTTAACGTCTTTCTGCTCAGATTTAAAAGGGTTTAGAATTACACTCTTAGAGAAGAATGAAAATAAGTTCAATTGGATATATGAGACAGTTTCAGAGAAAATTAAGGAGTATCTGAATGTTTAATTTAATTTTTAAATTTTTTATTTTTTTATAACTTTAAAACAAAAATTTTAAGAATTTAAAAATGTATAAGGACTTATATTGAATTTGGGTTGGGGAAATAATGTTCAAAGAATTTGATATGTATCCATACGTTAGAAGAAATTTAAGAAAGCGTTATCCTGCATCAAAGGGTTGGGTTATAAAAGAACGTGAAAGAAGAGGATCTTATGAACCAGATTTTATTGTAGAAAGAAGAACAAAATCTGTAATTGAGAGAATTGTGGTTGAGGTAAAGGCAACACCAAAAATAACAGAAAATCATATTAAACAAATAAATAGATACGCAAAATGCCTTGCTGGGGCAAATGTTAAAATCAAAGAAAAAATATTAGTTGTTCCGAGTGGAGCTAAGGTATCAAAAATTCCCCCCGACATTAAAATACATTATTCAAAAAAATTTTCACATAAAAAGAAAAAGAGTTGGAAAAAAAGAAAAAGAAAATATCGCAAGAAAAAATAAGGTAAATTTATTTATTTTTATATTGTTTAATTTTATGAAATATGATCCATAAATCTAAATAAATTAATGTTTTCAAAATAAAAACACAATAATAACAAAAAGTTACCAAAGATTTAAATGTATAAATTAATAGCTCTAAAATAATAAATGGTGCGCCGGTCGGGATTTGAACCCGAGTCGCTGGCTTGGAAGGCCAGAGTGATACCAGGCTACACCACCGGCGCACGAAACAATATAAGTAAACTCCAAATCACTGGTGCGGCCTCCGGGATTTGAACCCGGGGAACGGGCGTGGCAGGCCCGTATGTTACCAGGCTACATCAAGGCCGCACATCTTTACCTTTCCAATCAGAGCAATCTATACAATGGCGGAACTGGTATATAAACTTTTCGGTTGTGTAATTTATGTACACAAATAAATTAAAACGCATAAAAAATAACAAAAAATATTTTTACAACATATTCAATAATTTTATAATACCACATTGCCAATATATAGTCGTGTGTGTTAGAATTTGGAATATACTGTTGGTAAATTTTTAAGGATTAGCAATTATTCTAAATTTTAATGAATTATAACGACTATTTAAAATTTTATTGATTTATAAAATAACTTTAAAAAATTCCGCACACGACTATAATAACTGTATTGTAGCTTAAAGTTTTTTTCAAATGAGTAAAATGTTCATGTTAGTGCTATAACCAAAATATCAATTTCAACTTAACCAGCCATTATTATTGTGAGACGGGTTGGTTACAAAAATCGAAGAATTTCCATTATGAACATTAAGGAGGGTCATCTATGGACTTAGGCACTACAAAGTATATTATTCATGCTGAACTCATTGCTGACGGTTATGTTGAAAAGCATGATGTAATAGGGGCAATTTTTGGGCAAACTGAAGGTCTTCTTGGAGATGAATTGGATTTGAGGGAATTACAAAAAAGTGGAAGAATTGGAAGGATTGATGTTGAACTTGAAAACGTAAATGGTAAATCAATTGCAAAAATCACTGTCCCTTCAAGTTTGGATAGAGTAGAAACTTCAATCCTTGCTGCAACATTGGAGGCAATAGATAGGGTAGGCCCATGTGTGGCAACAGTTAGAGTTATTAACATTGAAGACATAAGAGCCACAAAAAGGCAATATATAATTAATAGGGCAAAGGAAATCCTACGCTCTCTCGTAAATAGTATAGATGTCCATGAAATTACTGAGGCAGTTAAAGAAAGTGTTAGGATGGAAGAGGTTATTGAGTATGGGGAAGATAAGCTTCCAGCAGGTCCTGGCATCCTAAATTCAGACAGCATTATTGTTGTTGAAGGCAGGGCAGATGTTTTAAATCTTTTAAGATGCGGAATAAAGAATGTTATTGCCGTTGAGGGAACCTCCGTCCCAAAAACTGTTGTAGAATTAACAAAAAAGAAAATAACTACAGTATTTACTGATGGAGACAGGGGAGGGGAGTTAATCCTTAAAGAGCTCCTACAAACGTGTGATATTGATTATGTTGCAAGAGCGCCAAATGGAAAAGAAGTTGAAGAACTCTCAAAAAAAGAGATTATCAAATGTTTGAGGGCAAAAGTTCCAGCAGGGCAAGTTAAAATGCAACTATTCAATAATAATACAAAAAATGGAACTACTAATGGTAAAGTTATTATTGCTGATGCAATCAAACATGACGAAAACAATAAAAACAAAATCGTCAATAAGGATTTAGATGATATCATAGTTAAATCCACAGTTGAAGTTGCTCCTGACATAAAAAATAATGTTGAGGAATCTACTGAACTTGCTAATGTTAACAATGATGTGCCTTACTTGGATATTATCAAGGATATAATTGGGACTAACAAAGTAAAAGTCATAATAAACGGAAATGAAGAGATTAAAGAATTTGAAGAATTTATGAATGAAATTAATGACATAGAAAAAATTGACGCCGTTATTTTGGATATGCCAATTACACAGAAAATTGTAGATAATTTATATGAGAAAACAGACCTTATAATAGGTAGAGATATTAAAGTCACAAAGAAACCTACAAATTTAAGATTGTTATCATTCGGATAAACTGCCCAATTATAGTTTTTGGAGCGGTAAATTTATTATTTTAAATTTAAAAAATTTAATTTAAAAATAACAAAATATGTCTCAAATCTTAGTTTCTAAACTTTTAGGTGATTATATGCATAAGGATGAACTCATTCAACTACATCAACTTTTAGTATATATGAGGAAATACTTAGAGAAAAAATTTGGAAATGAAATAAATGATGCTTTTAAGGACTATGATAATTTAAATATCCATCCCCACCACATACACAGAACCAAATCAGAGCATATTTACGCAATATTTTTGTTGTCAAGTAGTATAGCAAAGATATTATCTGAAAATGGAAATGTTCCACGAAGTGTGGCAAGTAGGTTAAGAGACACTGGTGAGAAAATAGGTAGAGAAATAGCAAGAAAAAGATAAAATTGTATATCTTGATTTTTGAGGGCGTTAAAATTTTTAAAATATCTTGGAATATTTAAAATTTACTTTTTAATTTTTAACATGAAATAATAAGGCTGGTGATAATTTTGATTTTATTGGCTTTACCAAATAAAGGTAGAATTTCAGAGCCAGTTAATAGAATCTTAGAAAAAGCAGGATTAAAAATAACAGTCCAGGGTAGAAGTTTGTTTGCGCAGACAGTTGATGAGGAGATAAAGGTAATGTTTGCAAGGGCAAGAGATATTCCAGAATTTGTCGCCGATGGGGTTGCAGATGTGGGAGTTACAGGATATGATTTGGTTTTGGAGAGGGGAGTTGAGGATAAAGTTGAGTTTTTACTTGATTTCAACTTTGGAAAGGCGAGATTGGTCATCGCTGCTCCAGAGGATTCAGATATAAATTCAATAGATGATTTAAGAGATGGAATGAAAATAGCTACTGAATTCCCAAACTTAACAAGAAAGTATCTAAAAAGCAAAGGTTTAAATTTAGAAATCATTGAGTTGAGCGGAGCTACAGAAATAGCACCGTTTATTGGAGTGGCGGATTTAATTAGTGATTTAACTTCCACAGGAACAACGTTAAGATTAAATCGCCTAAAAATAATAGACGAGATTGTCTCATCAACAACAAGGTTAATAGCAAATAAGGAAAGTTTAAAGGATGAGAAAAAAAGGAAAAAAATAAATCAAATTGTCACTGGAATAAAAAGTGTTTTATATGCAGAAACAAAAAGGCTAATTATGATGAATGCTCCAAAGGATAAGGTTGAAGAGATTAGAAAAATCATGCCTGGAATGAGCGGACCCACAATTTCTGAGGTTTTGTCAGATAAGAACATGGTAGCTATTCACGCAGTAGTTGATGAAAAAGAAGTATTTTCATTGGTTAATAAATTAGAGGAATTGGGAGCAAGAGATATACTGGTTGTCCCTATAGAGAGAATTCTATGAAACTTTTAAAAAATTTCTTTAAAAAATTTCATAAAAAATTTTAAGTAATAAAATTTTAAGTGAAGTGAGATATATAGTTGTTTGCCTTACAAATGAACGAAAACTTCATTAAATTATATGAAGTAATTAACCTTTATTTGGAATTTTACAATTGATTTATCATCCTTTTAAAAAAATTGGCAAACAACTATAGTCGTTCCTGCAATATGTATCATGAATGTCAAACATCATTTCAATAGGAAATATGTTTAACAAAACATTTAATTAAAATTTAAGTTAAGATAAACGACATTTAATTGCAAAACGACCATACTTTCTTGTTGGGGTGAAACAATGGAAGATGATGTAAAGATGAAATGTGGTCTTGAGATTCACGTTCAAGTTGATACAGAATCAAAACTTTTCTGCAAATGCCCTACAAACTATAAGGATGTTCCACCAAACACAAACGTATGTCCAGTTTGTATGGGTCTTCCAGGGGCTAAGCCAATGCCACCAAATAAAAAGGCAGTAGATGTTGCAATAATGGTTGCAAAGATGCTTGGATGCGAAATAGTCATCAATAAAGACATTTATTTCCAAAGGAAACACTATGATTACCCTGACTTGCCAAGTGGTTACCAAAGGACATCAGTGCCTATTGGAGTTAATGGAAACTTTATGGGCATTGGAATTACTGAGGTTCACTTAGAAGAGGACCCTGGGCAATATAAACCAGATTTGGGACTTGTTGATTACAACAGGAGTGGAACTCCATTAATTGAAATCGTTACAGAGCCAGACATAAAAAGCCCAGAGGAAGCAAGAGAATTTTTAAAACAACTTATGAGGTTGTTCAGATACATTGGCTGTTTAAGAGGAGAAGGTTCAATGAGGGCTGATGTAAACATCTCAATTAACTACAAAGGAGTCCAAGGAAACAGGGTCGAGGTAAAAAACATCAACTCAATAAAAGGAGTATACAAAGTTTTGAAATATGAATTAATTAGGCAGAAAAACATAATTAGAAGAGGAGGAACAGTTAAGAGGGAAACAAGGGCATTCTTAGAGAGCCAGATGATTACAAAATCAATGAGGGAAAAAGAGACAGCAGAGGACTATAGATATATCCCAGACCCAGATATTCAGCCAATAGTGATTGATGAAAAGTGGGTCAAGGAAGTTGAAGAAAAAATGCCTGAAACACCATTGGAAAAAGAAAAGAGATTCATTAGAGAATATGGTATTAGAGAGGATGATGCAAAAATCCTTGTTTCTGATTTGGAGTTAGCAGATGCTTTTGAAAAAGTCGTTGCTGGATTGGGTAAAGAAAAAGAAAACATAAACCTTGCTGTAACATGGATAAGAAATGAGTTGAAGAGGGTCTTACAATACAACAAGATTGATTTCTTTGAGAGTAACATAAAGGTCGAGCATTTAATTGAACTTATAAAATTGATAAAAGATAAGGTTATAAGCCAAAAGATTGGTAAGAAGGTTATTGAATTGTTAGTTGAATACAGAGGAGAGAAATCACCTAAGCAAATTATCGATGAACTTGGTTTAACAGTTATTACTGATGAGGACACATTAGAGAAGGCTTGTGATGAGGCAATTAAAAACAATCCTAAGGCAGTTGAGGATTACTTAAATGGTAATAAGCCAGCACTGAATTTCTTAATGGGTCAAGTTATGAAATTAACAAGAGGTAGAGCAGATCCTAAAAAAGTTGTTGAGATACTTAAGAAAAAGTTGGATAATCAATAACTATTCATTTATTTTTTAATTTTTGAATACAATAATTAATTCATATCTAAATATCTAAAAAAGTAACAATATTTGTTAAAGATATAATTATTTTGGTGATATTATGGGAGACGATGTCGATAAAAAACTTATAGAGATTCTAAGTATTTTAGCAGAGGCAAATAAACCCATAGGGGCAAAAATCATTGCGGATGAGCTAAAAAAGAGGGGTTACGATATTGGGGAGAGAGCCGTAAGATACCACCTAAGGATTTTAGATGAGAGGAAATTAACAAAAAAAGTTGGTTATGTTGGAAGGGTAATAACTCAAAAAGGACTTGAAGAACTTGAAAAGGCAAATATTTCATACAGATTAGGTTCAATATTTTCCCAAATTATGGAAAAGTTATATTTAGCTGATTATAGGAACGGTATAGCAGTAGTGAATAAATCAATCGTCTATGGAGACCATAACGAAATAAAAGATACCATCTTAAAAGTCCTTGAATTTGGATTGGGTGTTGGAGATAAGGTAAATATTGTTGAGGAGAAAAATTATACAAGAATTGAAACATTATGTAGTGTCACTTTTGATAACTGGCTTTTAAGCCATGGTATCTTGCCTATTCCAAAATATGGAGGTATTGTTAAGTTTGAGGATTATGAACCTGTTCAGTTTGAGGGTGTTATTAACTACAAATCTACATCTGTTGACCCTCTTGAAGCATTTATCATGCAAAGAAAAACGGACGTGTGGGGAGTTATTGAAAATGGAGAAGGTTATGTTCCTGCAAACTTCAGGGTAATTCCAAAAGAGGCAAAAGAAAAATTTGAAAAATTATTAAAAAAGGATACTCTAAACTGTATTTTAAGTTATGGGGAAGATAACGTCCTCGGATTAAATGTGGAGGAGGATGAGATTGGTATTGCATTAGTTGGGGGGCTTTCACCAGTAGCAGCACTTGTTGAGAAAGGTTATTATGTTGAATTAAACGCCGCTTCAACAATCAAAAAAGTAAGCTTCATGGAAAAAGTTAATAAGAGAAAAATAGTCCCTCAAAAAAAGAAGAGTGGTATTAGAATAAAATCTGTATTGTCAAAAATGTTTAATAACATGGCAAAGGTAACTTACGATATTAACAAAGAGGATGGAAACGTTATTGTTAATGTAGGATATGTTGAAAAGAAATACTATGATGACGTTGTAGAGATTTTAAAAGAAGCCTACAAAAAAGGGCTTGGTATTTCAGACAGATTTGGTATAAAAGAAGAAGATGGGTTAATAAAAATCTCTACTATTTGTGCATCTACACTTGATGGGATACTCTCTAACTATGGAATTCCAATAATTCCATGTTATGGTGGAGTTTTGGAGATTGGAGAAGAAAAAGAAAGGTTTATTGACATTATCTCCTATGAAGGTTCTTCGTTAGACCCTCATGAAGTATTTTTCAATAAAGTTGATTGTGAAACCTCAATACTTGCTGGGTTTAGAGAGGTTCCTATGTGTGCAAGGGAAGATTTGATAGATTTGGTTAAAGTTCTTGGTTGGAATGGAATAAAAGAGATTGGAAGGCCTAACAATGAGGTCTATGGTGTAAGTGTGGAGAAAAATATGTGTGGTGTCGTAACTATTGGAGGAATGAATCCATTGGCAATGATAAAAGAGCACGAAATACCAATAGAAATAAAGGCACTCCACGAAATAGTTAAGTTTTCTGAATTAGTCAAATATGATGAGATTTGACTATAAAAGCTTTAGTTTTCATGGGCATTTTTTAATCTCTTCTTTAATCTATTAAATTCCTCTTTTGGAGTTTCTTCTTCAAAACCTAAGGATTTTACCAATATTTCTGCATATTTAAAGTATTTTTTATCAATTTTCATATCCCCAATAAAGAAACCCCTACAATGCTTCAAAAACCATATATCATAAGTTAAAACCAATTTTCCATTTTTAAATTGGGGGGAAAATGGCCTAAGTTTGCAAATTAAAGGCCTTGCTTTATAAATGGTGCATCTCCTTTTATCCAAAAATATGCATCTTCCTCTAACTTCCTTTATTTCTCCCATTTTGCCATCAAAATACCTCAGATACTTCTCAATAACCTCATTAAAAGATAATCCAAGATACTTAGCAATGTTTACAATGTCTTTTTTTGTAACGGTTGGTGAATCGCAACATCCTCCACATTTTTTACAATACCATGCAATGCCACAAGTGTAAGAACCCATTATTTTCAAAATTTTCGAATTTTTATTTTTTAAGTTTATTTTTGCATTTGTTTTTTTGTTTTCATTTTTACTTGTTGATTTTTCCATTATCTACACCATGCGCACAGTTTGTGCATGGCTTTATATATCCACAGATGAAATCAATGCCCTTATGAATTTTAATGTGGATAGTTTTCGGGAATTTATATAAAAAGAACCCATATAAAATGCCAGTAATAACATCAACAATCCAATGCTGCCCCATTATTAGTGTAGATATTGGGATTAAGATGGCTAATGCATAGAAGATATATTTTATGTCCCCTTCTTCCTCTTTAAAATGTAGAGCAATTAGAATAGAATATGCAGTATGTAAGGATGGGATTTCATAAGTTGGCTTTGTGCATATCCACATTAATTTAAAATCAACTAAATCCTTTGCAACACCAACATCAAATGGTGCCTGAACCACAAAAAACGTATAGATTAACCCAGCAAACAGCCAACCCAATGCCAAGTCAACCAACATTATATCAGATTTTAAAAAATTTTTCTTTATTAGTAAATAGTAACCAATCCCTCCAACTATGCAGAATGTAAATGAGTATAGATAAATTACTCTAAAAAACTCAATGATTTGTGGCGGTAATCCTTGCAACGTGGCATAAAATTCTGCATTGCAAAATGGAATATAAGATAAATAATGGGTTAAATCAATGGGGTTCACTATTTGGGAATACCACATCAACCCTCCCCACATTAGATATGCAAAAGGATACAAAAGCAACCTAATAATAATTCTATTCCTTTCCATATTTCAACCTCTTTACTCTCTCATAAAGTTATGTTTCTATAATTTTTATTCTCTATAAAATTTAATGGAAAGGTTTTCACATAATAAAGTCAACTTGTCAATACCCAATATAATCAAAAAAATATTATCAATTAAAAGTAGGAATATAAATGTTAAAAAAACGTTTGAGTTATAGTAGGGAAACTGTAGTTGTTTGCCAATTTTATACGGCAAAACTTTGTTTTGCCATTTATTTTTTAAAAGAACGCTAAATCAAGTGTAAAAATTCCAAATAAAGGTTAATCATCCCCTATAATTTAATGGAGATTTCGTTCATTAGTAAGGCAAACAACTATAATTAAAATTGAAAATCTTGTATAAATTGATTTCTAATATCGTATTAATAGCAATAAAAACATAATTTATTTATTTTTTCCACAATTCAAATGCCTTTCTTTTGATTTTTTGTCTTTCTCTTTCTAAGAACTTATACATCTTAGCATGAGATGAACCTCTTAATATCATCTCAACTGCCTCTTTTGCAATTTGGACGGACTCAAACTCTCCTAATATAGCAACGGTTTTTCCAAATACTGAAACCCTTGCCCCAGTTAAGTCTTCAATATATTTTCTTGATTTTCCGCCACTACCAATAACTCTACCCTTCAATCTTCTCAGAGCATTTTCAGAACTTGCGTATTCAGTTATATCTATAATCTCCAATACATATTCATCACTAAGTAACTTCAAAGCATTTTCAGGAGAAAACCCTCTTCCTATCGCCATTACAATGTCTCTTGCCTTCCAAGTAGCAAGAGCATCTTTTTGTTTTTCAGTTGAGTATATTGTGACATCACCATCTTTGCTAATTTCGAGTTCAACACCTAACTCCCTTTCAATTGTTTTTTTTGTTTGACCTTTTTTCCCAATTAAAACACCAATTCTATTCTTTGGAATCTTTACAGTCTCAACATTTCCATGCATAACAACATCGCTAAAATTCATAGCCATCACCACGAAATAATTCTTATTCCAAATTGATATAAAATTTTTTATTTTTATTTTTGTTTTAAATGAATATTTATTTTAAATTTCTAATTTGGAATTTAAATTGATATCTCTTTAAATTTTGGTTAATTATTTAATTATATCAAAAAGAATTACAACTGTGCGATTTCTTCATCAATAGGATGTAGTTTTTCTCCTGTTATGTATTCATAAAGTTCCCTATAATCACAATCCACTCCTTTTCTCTTGAAAAAGTTACATATATTTTTGACATCCCTTATTAATAAGGCCTTTGATAGTGGATGTTGAGTTACAACGCTCTGAGAGAAGTCAATATATACTGGCTTATCATCTTTTACGAGAATATTATATTCAGATAAATCACCATGAACCAATTCTGCCTCACAGTAGAGTTTTTTCATATCTCGAGTTATTATTTCATAGAATTTTTCATAATCAACCTCAACATCTTTCAACCTCGGAGCAGGAACTCCCCTTTTCCCAACCAATTCCATCACAAGAACGTTTTCTCTCCTTAATATTGCCTTAGGAGCGTTTACAACTTCCCCTGCTCTTCTTAAATTTCTAAATTCCTTTTCAACCCATGCGTGTATAATCTGCCTTCTACTACTCTTCCTCAAATGAAATCTTGGATCCCCTTGGATATATTTGTGCATTGTTTTAAAGTCACACGTAGCTACTCTATAAATTTTAACGGCCCTGTATCTTCTTCCTTTCTTAGCACTAAAAACAACAGCCTCTTTTCCAGAGCTTATAACCCCAATAAATTCATCTATATGTTTCCCTGCCAATAGGCTGAATAAGATCATTAAAGTTCTTTTATCAAATACCTCATTTTCTGTTTTCAATTCTTCAAAAAATTTCCTCTCCCTTTCTATAACTCTCTTTTGATATTCTCTATCCAATTCAAATTCATCTATTTCATCAAGATTGAATTCTTTTTCGTGCACTATTTTATCATCCTCCTAATAAAAGGCTCATCCTTAAACTACGTTACCCATAATCTTATATATAAATAAAATTTCCATATTACTGAATTATGAGTGCAGAGATAATATAAACTACTATTCATGCTAAGGGATGAGGATTATAGTCGTGTGCGTTAAAATGTGGAATATACCATTGGTAAATTTTTAAGTTTAATGTATTATTTCAAATTTTAATGAATGATAACAATTATTTGGAAATTCATTAACGTATAAATAACTTTAAAAATTAATGGCAAAACCCTTTGGGTTTTGCCGTATATTAATTTCGCACACGACTATATATTGAAATATTGAAGTAATATGGGAGTATACAAGTTTATATTCAATATATAAAGATGATTGGTATCCCAATACATAAAAATTATGATAGATAATATATACTCGACAAAAATATTTAGAATATTGGCGTTATCAAATTTTACAGAGGTTAATCTATCTTAACAAAAATTTGACTTTGAATATATCCTAATACTAATTTAATCTATACTAATTTATAACGCAAACAACTATATTCGCTATTATCATTATAAAAAATAAGTTAATAATATAAAAAGCTTATCTCCTCCAATCATCATCAAACCTAACAATGTCATCTTCCTCTAAATATTCTCCAACTTGAATTTCTATAACTTCCAAAGGTATCTTTCCAGGATTCTCCAACCTATGTTTTTCTCCACTTTTAACAAAAACACTTTCTCCAGGTCTAACAAAGAACTCTTTACCTTCAATAACAACTTTAGCCATTCCTTTAACAACAATCCAATGCTCACTCCTATGATAATGCATCTGTAGAGATAATCTCTTTTTAGGATAAACAGTTATTTTCTTAACTTTATAAAACATCCCTTCCTCTAAGACTTCATAATATCCCCAAGGCCTAAAGACCTTTTTATGATATAATATTCTTTCATCATTTTCCTTTTTTAAAGTTTTAACAAGATCTTTTATTTTCTCACTACTGCCTCTTTTACATATAACCAAACTATCTTTTGTGTCCACAACAATTAAATCATTAATATCTAATAAGGTTATTAGTTTTTTACTACTTGAGTATACAAAATTATTCTTAGAATTTATGTATTTTACGTCTTCATTTAGTATATTTCCATTTTCATCTTTATCAAATATATCATATAAAGCATCAAAACTTCCTAAATCACTCCAAGTAATATTTAGAGGAATAACTGCTACTTTGTTGGATTTTTCTAAAACTCCATAATCTATTGAAATATTAGGGGCTAATTCATAAATATCTTTTATATCATTTAATTTAAACGCCTCATAAACCTCAGGGCAATATTTTTTAACCTCTTCTTTAAATAACTCACTATCAAATAAAAACATTCCAGAGTTCCACAAATAACCATTTTTTATATACTCTATAGCCAAATCTAAGTTGGGTTTTTCTTTAAATTCATCTGCTTTGTAACCAATCTCTAACTTTTCTCCAGGCTTTATATAACCATAACCAGTATGTGGTTTATTTGGCTTAACACCAAATGTTATTAGGTAGTTTTTAGTTAATTTTTGTCCTTCTTTAATGGTTTCAATTAACTCATCTTCTTCCAATATTAAATGGTCTGAAGGGAACACTGCCACAATATCATTTAAATCTTTGACTGCATAGTATATAGCCGGCAAGGTGTTTTTTCCTTCAGGCTCTAAGAGAATGTTATTTTCTGGGATGTTGTAATTTTCAACCTCATTCATGACCAAAAATTTATGCCTTTCATTTGTAACTATCAATATATCCTTTGGTTTAGTAAGGTTTAAAGCTCTATCCAATGTCATCTGAAAAAGAGACTTATCAAAACCTCTAAGTTTTATAAACTGCTTAGGAAAATATTCTCTACTTAGTGGGAACAGCCTAGTTCCTGAACCCCCTGCAAGAATTACTGATTTCATAGAAACCACCTTTTTTTATTCTGATTCTCAAAAATATATAACTGAATTTATAAATAAATAATTTTAAATAATTTTGTATATAAGGGTCATCTGCATGTTTTGACTGGAAGGTTTCTAAAAGTTTTCTTCCTAAGTACTTATTTGAAGTTAGTTTTAAAGTTGGGGAGTTATTTAGATTTTCTGGCGTTGATATTAAATATAGTCGTATGCGTTAGAAGGGTTTTTGGCAAAACTGAAAGTTTTGCCGTATGTCTTTTGGCAAAACCTAAGGGTTTTACCGTATAATTTGGAAAGAAACCTTTAAAAAAGGTTTCATCCAAATCGGATGCACTGCCTCGCTACGCTCGGCAGTGCCTCTTTTGGCAAAACCTAAAAGGTTTTGCCGTATATTTTTAAAAATTCATTAATGTTATGTATAGTTTAAAAATCCACTGCAACCTTTGGTTGCAGGGAAGTTGAATAACTACGTTATTCAACTATTTCGCACACGACTATAATAGGTGGAAGTGGTTCTCAGAACTAATCACCAGTCAGGATATGTAGATGAGTCAAAAAATATTGCTTTTGGATATATTCACCTTTTGAAGGATTTTTAAATAATGAGGATTTCCAATCTGTTTAGATTGAAGTTAAGTATAGTTGTTTGCCAATTTTATACGGCAAAACTTTGTTTTGCCATTTATTTTTTAAAAGAACGATAAATCAACCATAAAATTCCAAATAAAGGTTAAGAAGTAAGGCAAACAACTATAATGACATACCATGGACAATCCCAATAGTTTTTGATGTAAAAATCCAAATTATTATGACAATTTACCCATAGCAGGGATGCATGTTGATGATATCTACACCTACAACAAAAAAGAATTTGCTCAATTTAGTTGGAGGAGAAACAATGAATCTCTTTAATAGAGAAAAAGAAATGAAAGAAATTCTGTCAATTATTGAATTTGAGCCAAATTTTATTTATTTTATTTATGGTCCTATAAATAGTGGAAAGACTGCTTTAATTAATGAGATAATTAACAACAGATTAGATAAAGATAGATACGTTGTGTTTTACTTTGATTTGAGAGAAATTTTTATCTCTAAATATGATGATTTTATTGAGGTTTTGTTTGAGGAGTATGAAGAGGATAAAAATCCAATTGAATTAGTTAAGGACTTAATTAAAGACTCTCCTATACTCTTTGGAATTCCTACACCAAAAAATACGTTAGAAACTTTGTTAAGCAAAAAGGGACCTAAAAATGTCTTCAAGTATATAACAAACATCTTAATGAAAATAAAAGAGAGTGGTAAGCAGCCTATAATTATTTTAGATGAACTTCAGAAGATTGGAGATTTAAAAATAAATGGCTTCTTAATTTATGAATTATTTAATTATTTCATAAGCTTAACCAAGCATAAACATCTCTGCCATGTATTCTGCTTAAGTTCAGATAGCCTGTTTATAGAGAAAGTTTATAACGAGGCAATACTAAACGGAAGAGCTAAGTACCTCTTAGTCGATGATTTTGATAAAGAAACTTCTTTTAAATTCATGGACTTTTTATCTGAAAGGGTTTTGAATAAAAAACTCTCTAATGAAGAGAAAGAGCTAATTTATAGCCATGTAGGGGGGAAGTTAGTTGATATAATTTATATAATTCAAGAGCTCAAGAATAAAAACTTAGAGGAAATTTTAGATTACCTGCTTAAAGATGCCAAACAAAAATTAAAATACTTCTTAGAAGATGTTAAAGAGGAAAATGAAGAACTTTATAATAAAGTTTTAGAATCTTTAAAAATATTTAAAGAAAACTATGAAGTTGAAGATATAACAATAAATAAAAAAGTTAGAGAATTTTTAGTTAAGAAAAACATCTTATTTTTAAACCCTATTGAGGGAACTTTAAGACCACAGAGTTTTTTGATTTGGAATGGGATAAAGAAAATTTTATAGATAACTGGGGTGGGTTAAGATGAATGAAGAGATTAAAAAAGTTTTTGTAATTGGGCTTGATTCTGCTCCACCTGAGCTATTATTTGGGAGATTTTTAGATGAATTGCCAAATTTACTGGTTTAAAAGGAAATTATAGCAATTGGTTTAAATAACCATGCTTTGTTAACCACTCAACTTGGGTTTTTGTGTATCTCCAAACAATATCACACTTCTCGTCTCCTTGAACTTCCCAAGGTACCACAATTACAACATCACCTTCTCTAATCCAAATTCTTTTCTTTAACTTACCTGGGATTCTCCCTAATCTTGTTTTTCCATCCATGCATCTTACTCTAACCCTACTTGCTCCAAGCATTTGCTCTACTATCCCCAAAATCTCATTTTCTTCTGGTTTTGGGATTCTTACTCTTATTGGTTGTTCTTGTTGTTGCACATTATCACCTCTTGTTTATGTTTTTGTGTTTTTACATTAATGATTTAATTTTTATTGTTGAATTAATCGTTTGCAAAATTCTCTGCATTCATTCAACCAAAACAAAAATGTAGCAAAACCTAAAAGATTTCGCCATTAAATAATGCAAATGACTATAAGATAGTATCTACATGATACAATGAAAGTTCAAAAATTGAGAAAATACTCAATTAAAAAATCTATAAACGCACGTGTGATAAATTAAAGTTCATTTAAAAAATTTTGCACAATGACTATACCACAATCACATTTTTATAGTTATCCTTTAAAAATAACTCCGTGAAAATTTTCACATATATAAATATTAACAAAACTGATTTATATAGATAATGGTGATGACATGGTAAAGTTGATGCTTGCTCTCGATGTTATGGATAAAGATAAGGCATTAAAAATAGCAAGAGAAACATCAGAATATGTTGATGCAATTAAGATAGGTTATCCTCTCGTATTGGCAACAAACCTAAAAATTGTTAAAGAAATAAAAGAACTAAGCAATAAAGAGGTAATATGTGATTTCAAAGTTGCAGACATACCTTCAACAAATGAAAAAATTGCAAAATTAACATTGCAATATGCAGATGGAATAATATGCCATGGTTTTGTTGGGGAAGATAGCATTAGAGCGATTCAAAATGTCGCAAAGGAAAATAATAAAAAAGTTATAATGGTTACTGAAATGTCCCATCCTGGGGCAGTTATGTTCATGCAGCCAATTGCTAATGAACTTGCAAAATTGGCTAAGAAGTTAGGTGTTGATGGCGTTGTTGCTCCATCAACAAGGCCAGAGAGATTAAAGGAGATAAAAGAAATTGTTGGAGAAATCCCAATAGTCTCTCCAGGCATTGGAGCGCAGGGTGGGGATTTAGAAAAGGTTTTGGAGATTTTGTCTGATAATGATTACATAATTGTTGGAAGAAGCATATATAATAGTGAGAACCCAAAGGAAAGTGCAAAGATGTATAAGGAAAAATTAAAAAATAGAGAATAAACATTCTTTTTTATTTTTCATTTTTTTATTTTTATTGTTGTTTTTGTTTATTTTTTGAATATTTTGAAATTTTTTTGATTTAATGATGATGCCTTAACAAACTTAAAAGCCCCACGAGTAAGAATCCAAGTATCAATGGGTTAATAACCTTTTCTGGAGCATGTTCATAGACGTGTGATGCCAATAGCAAGAACGTTGCTATAAAAACTCCCCCAGAGATTGAAATGAGCGGTTTAATAGGAATATTGGAAAACAATAACAACCCTACAATTGTCCCAAGCACGGTTCCAAAGGATACAATGACCCCTATAAGTAATGGATTTTTATAGATGGATTTTAGTGGGGAAAGTAAGACGAACCCTGCTGGCAATTTGTGGAGTAAAATAGCAAGATACAATAAAAGTCCAAGATGTCCAATAAAACCCATAGCAATAATTAGACCATCTATAAACGTGTGTATAAAGAATGAGATGGGGTAGAGTAGTTTTACTTGCATATAATTAACTCCACATTCCTCACAGTATTTCTTACATAATGGACAAAATGCAAGGTATTTATCCAATAAGAAAACAAATAGAACACCCAAAATAACGTATAGTGATGAATTTTCGAAATGTCCAACTGGGATTAAAACAAGCGTTGCCACTCCAAGTATAAACCCATAAGAAAATGCCTCATACTCATACCTATATTTTAAGGAAACAGAGTAATAGGCCATTAACTCCCCCATGAGCATAAACACAAAACTTAATAACGATACAAAAATTGCCTCGTTTAACATAATTGCCCCCTCCTCATAAGCTTATAAAAATTACAAAATTATTTTTTAAACTGAATAAAAATAATAACAAAATAGATATAGGTCGTTAAAAATAAAAATCCCCATATTAACGGCATTCAATAATTATAATAAGTTGACTCTATAAATAGTTTAGGATTGAACTATTTAATAACGGTTATCGTTACACAAAACCATAAATATAATTAAAAACAGATTAACAACAGAATTAAACCAAAAAAAGAAAAAAATGATGAGAACGTCAAAATTATAAAAAACTAAACAAAAAGTATCCAATTGGGGAGGGGGAATTATGGAAATAAAATTACCTAATCCAAAATTAATTAATATTGAGCCAGTTTTAATAAAAAGAAGGTCTATAAGGGAATACAAAGATGAACCTTTAACATTGGAAGAACTTTCTCAACTCTTATTTGCATGCCAAGGAATAACTGATGATTATGGGTTTAGGACAGCACCATCTGCGGGGGCTACTTACCCATTAGAAATATACGTCTCAGTAAAAAATGTTGTTGGGCTCAGCAAAGGAGTTTATAAATACATTCCGCATTCCCATTCATTATTAAAAGTTTTTGATGGAGATATTGGTGAAGAATTGGCTACATTGGCTTTAAATCAGTATTTTATTGCCGAGGCACCAGTAGTTATTATATTTACTGCGGTTTATGAAAGAGCTACGCAGAGGTATGGGAAAAGAGGAATCAGATATGTGCACATGGAAGTTGGCTATGCATCCCAAAATGTATATTTAGAGGCAACTGCATTAAACCTTGGAACTGTCGCAGTTGGAGCATTTGATGATGAGGGTATTATGGAACTTATGGGGTTAGAGGAGGAATACCCACTATTATTAATGCCAGTTGGAAGAATTTAAGTTATACAAACTAAATACTAAATATTATATTAAAATATATTATATTATTATATTTATGACACTAAAAATTTATTTTTTATTTTATATTTTTGGAATTTGGAACTTATAAAGGTTTATCAATTTTTATAGCGTTATAAGCACCACTCTCAAGATTTTCAATATTAACAATTTTAACAATTAGTTTAACAGAACATTACAAATTTAAATTATTATGTTATATTGCAATCTTAACGATTAATAATATGAGGTGGCATTGATGGAAGAAATTTACCAAATTTTAAGAAAGCAGAGATATCAAATAAAAAACCACACTGCAGTTAAGTTATGTGGTTGGGTGAGGAAATGCCTATTAGAAAATAAAAGATGCTATAAGTCCAAATTTTATGGAATAGAGACACATAGATGCATCCAATGCACACCAGCAGTTGTTTGGTGCCAGCAAAATTGTATATTTTGTTGGAGAGTTTTACCATCTGACATCAATATGCAGGGAAGTTTGAAAGAGCCAAAGTGGGATGAACCAGAGGTTGTCTTTGAACAAATTCTAAAAATGCATAGAACAATGATAATGGGTTATAAAGGAGTTATTGACAGAGTTGGAGAGGAAAAATTTGAAGAAGCATTAAATCCAAGGCATGTTGCAATTTCTCTATCTGGGGAGCCAACGCTATACCCCTACTTAGATGAATTGATAAAAATCTTCCACAAAAATGGTTTTTCAACATTTGTTGTTTCAAATGGGATATTAACAGATGTCATAGAAAAAATAGAACCAACTCAACTTTATGTTTCATTAGACGCGTATGATGTGGAGAGTTATAAAAGAATTTGTAGGGGAAAAGAGGAGTATTGGGAAAAAATATTAAATACATTAGATATTTTGGGAGAGAAGAAAAGAACATGCATTAGGACAACCGTAATAAGGCATTTGAATGATGACATTTTGAAGTTTGTGGATTTGTATGAGAGAGCTAATGTCAATTTTATTGAAATAAAATCTTATATGAATGTTGGTTATTCAAGGAGAAGGTTAAAGTTAGAGGATATGCTTAAACCTGAAGAAATATTAGAATTGGCAAAGATTTTAGAGGAAAATAGTTGCTATAAATTCGTGGATAAATCTTCCGATAGTAGAGTTGCATTGTTAGTGAATGAAAATAAAAAGATAAATCCAAAAATTGATTTTTGAAATTATAGTTCAATAAATGCAAAAAAATTCGCGAACAACTATAAAATAACTACGAGGTATCTTATCCATTTAGATAAACCTTTTTTAGAAGGTTTCCATTAGAATCCATCCACTTTAAAGAATAGACATTTTAGATATTCGGTTCCCTTTGAGGTTATTGGATGGTCTGCTGGTTGTGTTCTGTAAGGCCCTATCTGTCTAATCCATTTATTTGCTTTTAATGCCGCATCGATAACTATTGCTTTAAATTCCATGGGCTCAATTGGATGGGAACATGAACACGTAACAAGCAATCTCTTTGCAAGTTTTGCACCGTATCTATTTAACAAATGATAGCCCCTAACTGCATTTTTCACGTCCTTTTTTGATTGGGCAAATGCTGGTGGGTCGAGGATAACGACATCAAACTCTTCCCCATCCTCAATCATTTCCTCCATAATCTCAAATGCATTTCCTACTCTAAACTCATATTTACTATCATCAATACCATTCAACTGCATATTTTCCTTTGCCAATTCTACGGCTTTTTTTGAGAGGTCTATTCCAACAACTTCAGCCCCTTTTAATGCCGCATGGACTGAAAAGCCCCCAGTATAACAGCAGACATCTAAAACTCTATCCCCCTCTTTTATAAATTTTTCAAGTTCTAACCTGTTATCTCTCTGATCTAAGAAAAAACCCGTCTTTTGCCCTCCAAATGTAACTTTAAATTTTGCATTTCCTTCTTTTATTATTGTTTCTGTTTTTTCTCCACACAATAACCCTTCTTGTTCTTTTAAACCTGCCCTTCTCCTATTTCTACCTGTACTTTTTTCATATATGCTATCAATTCCCAAGTCCAAAAGCGTTTCCACTATAGTATCTTTCATCAATTCAAACCCATAGTTGAATATTTGGACAGTTGCTATATCATTGTATTTATCAATAACAAGCCCATTTAGCCAATCTGATTGAGTATAAACCATTCTATAAGCATCTTTAAACCCTAAAAACTTTCTATATTTATCTGCCTCAATAATTTTGTTTCTAACGTAGTTCTCATCAATTTTCTCCTTTTTTAGGGTTACTATCCTTATTTCGTGTGGGTTTTTAAACCCCCTACCCAAAAACCTTCCTTTTTTTGAGTATACATCAACAATTTCCCCAACATCAAGTTTTTCAAAATCTCTAATGTTTAAAATCCCATGCTTCCTAACGATTAAATTTCCTTTTTCTATTGAACTATATGCCGCAAAATTAACATATATTTTTGGATAATCCATGCTATCACCATATAAAATATTTTAAAAAAGTATAAAAATATTTTTTATTATTATAGGTATAAACATCTTAAAAAGACCTAATCCAAATGAGTAGGTGTATAGTCGTGTGCGTTATAAAGGTTTTTGGTAAAATCTAAGGCTTTGCCATTTATTTCAAATTTTAAGGAATGATAAGGACTATTTAAAAATTTATTAATGTATAATTTAAAAATCCACTACAACTTTGGTTATAAAGCACGACTATATACTTATGCACCATATTTTTTAGCTAAGCCCATCAAATCCATCAATATAGGCATTATATGTTTACCTTTAATCCAACCTAAGCCTCCTTTGTATGTGCTAAATTCATCAAATCTCTCAACGTCATCTGTTCTAACACTCCTACCCCAAATAACTATTGGTATTGGGTCTGCTGAGTGGTCTTTTTCCTCTATTGGTGTTGAGTGATCCCCGGTTAACACAAGGTAAACATCATCTTTATCTATATGCTCAATAATGTATTTTAACATTTCATCAATCTTTTCAATAACCTTTTTCTTTGTCTCATAGTCCCCATCATGCCCTGCCTCATCTGCACCCTTAACATTAATTAAAACAAAGTCATACTTCTCCAATGCTTCAACTAATGCCCTCGCTTTGCCCATAAAGTTTGTTTCTGGCGTTCCATTTGCCCCTTCTACTTCAATAAGATCCAAACCAACCATTTTACCAATACCTTTTATTAATCCAGTTCCAGCAATACAAGCTCCTTTTAAGCCGTATTTTTCCTCAAATTTTTGTATATAAGGAACCTTTCCTGCACCCCTTGGCAAGATAATATTTGCAACTGGTAATCCCTTCTTTCTTCTTTCTTCATTTATTGGATGGTTGTTTAATTTTTCATAGGCAATTTTTAACAATTTGTTCAATATCTCTGCTGTTCTCTTTGCCTCTTCTGAATCATCCAATGGCTCAACTGTCTTAACTTTTCTACCCTCTTTTTTAGGGTCTGCATCAGTAACTTTATCGCTCAACCCCTCTCCTCTCAAAACCAACGCTGCCCTATAACCACCAGATTGCTTAAATATGACTTTAACTCCATCAATTTCCAAACCATCTAACTCTTTGGCTAATGCTTCTGTTTCTCTAATCCTTCCTGCTCTCCTATCTAAAACAACAAAATTTTCATCGACAGTAGCAAAGTTGCATCTAAATGCCACATCTCCTGGTTTAACCTCAATACCAACACCGCATGCCTCAAAAGGACCTCTTCCAGTATATACTTCATAAGGATCATATCCAAGAATTGCAAGGTGTGATGTATCACTTCCTGGTCTAACACCGATATCAATAGCATTCATAATTCCGCAAATTCCTTCCTTTGCAATTTTGTCCATTGTTGGTGTATTTGCTTCTTTTAAGGGGGTGTTACCTTCTTTATTTGGCCTATCTCCTAACCCATCAATAACAAAAATAACTGCCTTCATTCAACCACCTTATTATTTTATGCATTAAGTCGTTTGCTAATTTCTTTTATGTATATGTGCATAAAAAATTTTTGAAATAATCATAAATAAGCGTAAAATTTCAAATAGGTAATATAGTCGTGTGCGGAATTAATATACGGCAAAATCCATAGGATTTTGCCATTTATATTTATGCATTAATGAATTTTTAAATAATCTTTATTCCTCCTTAAAATTTGAAATAAGCCATAAAATCTTTAAGAATTTACCAACAATTACGGCAAAACCCTTAGGTTTTGCCAAAAGATATACGGCAAAATCCCTTGGATTTTGCCAAAAAGTTTCTAACGCACACGACTATAATTTATACTTTTAGCTTCTTTGGAGATTATGACTATTTATAACGCAAACGACTATTATGTTATGGGGTTAGATATATATATTTTAATTGTATTTATCTGATTAGTGCTTTTATAGTCGTCTGCGGGATTTTACATAAACTATATTCACAACAATTAATATAAACAAATGTTCTTTTAAAATTCTGTTTAAAATTCTGAAAAAGCAGTTGACAAAAATTTTATATCCTCTCGCAGACGACTATAACCACAAAAAAGAAAAGGTGATGTGATGGTAGAAAAAGGAACATTGGTAAAAATAACATACGATGGATACGTTAATGGAAAACTCTTCGACACAACAAATGAAGAATTGGCTAAAAAAGAAGGAATTTACAACCCAAGAATGATTTACGGTCCTGTCACAATTGCTGCTGGAGAGGGTATGGTATTGCCAGGATTAGATGAGGCGTTATTGGAAATGGAAGTTGGTGAAGAAAGAGAACTTGTTCTACCTCCAGAGAAGGCATTTGGTAAAAGAGACCCTTCAAAAGTTAGAGTAGTTCCAATGAAAGAGTTCCAAAGATTCAACATAAGGCCTATTGTAGGAATGCCAGTTAATATTGATGGAAATGTTGGAAAAGTTGTTAGTATTAACAGTGGGAGGGTTTTAGTTGATTTCAATCATGAACTTGCCGGAAAAGAGGTCAAATATAGATTAAAATTGGAGGCAGTTATCGAAGAACCAGAAGAAATTGTTAAAGAACTCGTAAAAATGTACATGCCTTCAATAAATACAGACGACTTAAAGATAAAAATGACCAAAAAGACCGTTACAATCAACCTTCCAGAGGTTTGCTCATTCATGAATAACATCCAAACTATAAAAATGGCAATAGCAAATGAAATTATAAAAAGATTAGATGTTGATAAAGTTTCATTTGTTGAGACATTTGTAAAGAAAAAACAAGACAAAGAGGAAAATGAAAACAAAGAATAAATAGCTATTTTTATCCCTTCAAATTAATTTTTTTATTTTTATTTTTTATATTAATTAATTTACATTAACATAAATTAAATATATTGTCAGGATCAATTAATCATTTTAGTTTTTATAAAATTAAATAGGGATTTTGATGAAGGACAAATTCGGGAGAGAAATTAGGTCTTTAAGAATATCCGTTACACAAAAATGCAATTTAAAATGTTTTTATTGCCATAAAGAGGGACGTAAAGAGAATACTAATAGATCTATGCTCCCCGAAGAGATTGGAAAAATTGTTAAGACATCTTTAGATTTTGGTGTGAAAAAAATAAAAATATCTGGTGGGGAGCCGTTATTGAGAAAAGATATAACTGAGATATTAAAAAACATCAGAGATAAAAGAATAAAAGACACCTCCATGACAACAAATGGCATTCTTTTGGAAGAATATGCTGAAAAACTGAAAGATAATGGATTAGATAGGGTTAATGTAAGTTTGGACACTCTTAACAACGAGTTATACAAAAAAATTACAAAATATGGGGATGTAGAAAAGGTTAAGAGGGGAATTGAGAAGGCAATTGACGTTGGATTGACGCCTTTAAAGATAAATTATTTAGCGATGGACATAAACATCGACCATTTAAAAGATATTATGGAATACTGTAGGGAGATCGGTGCAATACTTCAGATAATTGAATTCATTCCAACAAATAAAAATTTAAATAAACATCATGTGGATATAACCCCAATAGAAAATAAAATTAAAGAAAAAGCAGACAAGATCATCACAAGAAAATTCATGCAAAACAGAAAAAAATATGTCCTCGATGGGTTGGAAATTGAATTTGTTAGGCCCATGGATAATACAGAATTCTGTAGCCACTGCACAAGGATAAGATTGACACATGATGGATTTTTAAAACCCTGCTTGCTGAGAGATGATAATTTAGTTGATGTTTTAACTCCTTTAAGGAAGGGAGAAGACATAAGAAGGTGTTTTGTTGAATGTATAAATAGAAGAGAGCCGTATTTTAAGGGTAAAGATGCCAAATAAACTTGTTTAGATGAAACCTTCTTAAAGATTTTGGAATGAGTTAAAAACTACTAATTTTGATTTTGTTTTAGTTTTAATATGTAGTTAAATATCTTTTCAACTTCTTTTGCAGATTTTGAATTTAAATCAACTGGTTTCCCAAGAAAATCACTCTTTAAAACTTCTTCATCATAAGGAATAAAGCCAATAACTGGCAAACCCACTTCTCTTTCAATGAGGTTTTTAATCAGTTCTTTATCTTCAATATTTCTTATTTTATTAACAATAACTGCCAAGTTATTTACTCCAATATCATTTGCAAGTTTCTTTATCCTCTTTGCTGTTAAAAGGGATTTTTTTGATGGTTCAATAACCACTATCATTAAATCAACATTTTCAGTAGTTTTCCTACCTAAATGCTCTATTCCTGCCTCCATGTCTAATATAACTACTTCATCCCTCTTTAAAATTAAATGTTGCAACAGCCTCCTCAACAAAACTGAAGCAGGACAAACACAACCACTGCCTCCCTTCTCTACTGTCCCCATAACCAGCAAGTAAATATTTCCTTTTTTATATGCAAATTTATCAACAATATCATCCACTTTTGGGTTTAATTTAAATACTGCTCCATAACTGTTTGGTTTAGCCCCAGTTCTCTCCTCAATCAAATCGTTCATTTTGGAGATTGGAGTTATCTCTTCATCTATTCCTAAAGCACATGCTAATGTTGTATTTGGGTCTGCATCAACCGCTATAACTTTATAACCACTTTTTTCAAATAATCTTGCTAAAACTGATGAAATGAACGTTTTTCCTACCCCACCTTTACCTGTTATTGCAATTTTCATGATTATCACAACTTTTAAATAATTAGTTTTGTTTAAGTATTTCTTTAATCTCTTTCATTTCTTCTTTTAATCTATTTAAAGATTCTGTGAGCAGTTCAGTTTGTTTGTCTATTTTTTCAGTTAGATTTTCTAATATCTTTGTTTGATTGTTTAAAATTTCTGTTTGCTTATCCATTTTGACATTTAGTTTTTCCAATATCTCTGTCTGTCTATCCACTTTGGTATTTAGTTTTTCTAAAATTTCGGTTTGTTTGTCAATTTTAACATTTAATTTTTCTAAAGAACCAAAGATTAATTTAATGTATTTGACACCTTCATCTAACTTTTTATTTAACTCCAACAAATCATCTGCTGAAATCCTATTAATCTCTTCTGGGAATTCGATAAAGGTGTTTAATTCTTTTTCTTCAATCTTTTCAATTTTTATTAAGTTATCAACTTCCTCAAGTTCTTTTATCAACTCTTTAAAAAGTTTCTTTTTTCTTTCCGAATCAAAATTGACCAAAATCCTTACAGTCCCATCTTTGTAATTATAGATAATTCCGTCAATCCCTAAAATTTTCCCTATATTTTCGATTTTATCCCTAAAACCCACGTGTTGAACTTTACCATAAATAATTAATTCATAAGTGGTTGACATAATGTTCCCAATTAAAGTTTTTTCTCAATTTTTTCTAATGTATTGTTTATTTGTTTTAACATTTCTACCATTTCTAATTGCGTATTTTTTATCTCAAATAAAACATCAAGTTTTTTGTTGATGTTCTTTAACTCTCCAAAAATTAATTTGATATATCTAACCCCTTCATCTAACTTTTTATTTAACTCAGTTAAATCATCAGCAGAGATTCTATTAATGCCCTCTGGGAATTCAATGTATGTTTTTAGCTCTCTCTCTTCAATTTTTTCAATAGTTATAAGTTTATCCTTTTTTTCTAACAGTTTTATATTCTTTTTAAACATTTCCTTAATTTCCTCATCATCAAAATTTACTAAAATTCTTACTGTTCCATCTTTGTGGTTGTAGATAACCCCATCGATTCCCAATGCATGCCCTAAATTCTCAATCCTATCCCTAAAACCCACGTGTTGAACTTTACCATAAATGATTAATTCGTATGTGGATGTCATCATTCCACCATACCATTTTTGTATTTAAATTTATACCAAATTGTTTTTATAATTTTTTAATATTATTTTCAAATATTCAAATTTATCAAAATAACTTTTTCATCCTCTAAAAAAGTTGCAAATTTTTGCAACCTTTTTATTTTAAATTTGACCAATTTAAATCCAACAAATCAAAAAAATAATCTGAAATAAATATTTTCATTGTGTGAAACTATTGTTACAACTGTTTCAGATGGTAAGATTTATATACCACTAGTGTAGTATGTATTATCGTCAATACCTAAAACCTAAAAACAAAAACCAATAGGTGATAAAGTATGGCTATGTCATTAAAGAAAATTGGTGCTATTGCAGTTGGAGGGGCAATGGTTGCATCAGCATTAGCAAGCGGTGTAATGGCAGCAACCACAATAGGAGATGTTGCAGGATTTATGAAAAATGCTGTTAAAGACGGACAACCAAACGTAGAAATTGTAGTTGGTTCAGGAGCTGCAACAATGGACGTTGTCTCAGCAGCAGACATTGCAGCAAAAATAGGTTCAATGTGCTACAAAACAGGAGCTGTTGAAGATGGAAAAGCTGTAATAAATGCAAAAGTTTCACAAGAAACTGAAACATACGATTTAGTTAATGGATCTAATGTAATATTGGCAACACCTGACAAAGATAATGCATTAAGTAAAGTGGATGGAGAAACCGTAAATCCTAATTTTAAAAAAGAATTAAATGTATTGATGAAAATTAAAAATGCAATGCCAGAAGAATACTATGGATACAAAGATTATGATGCTGTAGAAGAAATATATGCCAATGTAACTGCAAACTTAACAACAAATGAAACCAGTATACCAAAAGGAAAACTCGCATACTTATCTGTATTAACTGACGATAATGGTAATAGTTTAAAAGTATTAAAACCAGGAGTTAGGTTGCCATTCTTAGGTTCAGAAAAAGTATATGTAAAATATGATGACAAAAAAATAATATTAGGAGATCTTGCATATTCAGGAATTATTTCCGAAGGAGAATCTGTTGCTATTGGTGACGGTTACGAAGTAAAAGTTGCAGCAATGTATAGTTCAACCCCACTTGAAGCAGAGATACAAATATTAAAAGATGGTAAGGTAATTAAAGAAGATAGGTTAAAGTTAAACGAATCAAACCCTGATGATTTAATAACCGACGACAATAAAGTTGCAGTTTTAGGATTCAAAGGTTTAAAGAATATTGGTGAAACAAAAGGATATGCAGAAGTTATTGTTGTGAAAGATTTAATGGAATTGGAAGCTGGAGAAGAGTATATGGACAAGTGGGAAATTAGATGGGTTAAAAATGATAGTACATTCCAAAAAGGAGATGTAGATGATACAGTTGCAGGTATTGCATTAGTATATACAAACGATGACGGTGTAAAATCCGATGTATTGGAAGATAAAGATGATACATTTGACATTAAACCATACCCAGGATTATACTTGAAAAGAACAACAGCAAAAGAGGAAAACCCAGAACTTAGAATAGGCGCAGAACTCTCAAAAGAAGAAGAGTTATCTGTTGGACAAAGTGTATCAATATTCAATGCAGATATTAAATTAAAAGACATAAAAGCAGATGCACAGCAAGCAGTTCCAGTAACAGCACCAATCGCAAAATTAGATACAGAAGTATCATTAGACACAGCAGAGAAAAACTTAATCTTAGTTGGAGGTCCAGTTGCAAACAAATTAACAAAAGAGTTAGTAGATATGGGTAAAGTAAACATTACCAATGACAGTCCAGCAACATTGCAAGTTGTTGAAGGCGTTGCAAACGGACACGATGTTTTAGTTGTAGCAGGTGGAGACAGAAACAAGACAAGAGAAGCTGCTTTAGAGTTAATCAAAGAATTCTAATTCCCTAAACATTTTTTCTTTTTTTTATTTAGAAATCTTAATCCATAAATTTATATATAAAAATTTAAAAAGGTGGTTTTAAGTGGAATTTTTTAACAGAGAGAAAAAAATAAAAGAAATTTTAAACATTTTAGAAAGTGAACCAAATTTCATCTATTTTATTTTTGGCCCAATAAATTCTGGAAAAACTACATTAATAAACCACATTATAACAAAAAAATTAGATAAAAGATATATTCCATTTTATATAAATTTTAGGAGGAGAGCTATTATTAATGTTGATAATTTTATTGAGTGTCTTTTTGAAGTTGATGAAAAATCAAAAATAGAAGATTTTAGGGAATATGCTAAATCTTTGTCTGATTTATTATCAAAGAGTTCAGAGACAGTCACAAATTACTATTTAGGAATGCCGAAAAATTTTTTTGAGAAGAAAGAAAAATCGGGGGACATTTACCAATATATTGAATATTTATTTGCAGAGCTAAATAAAAAAGGAAAAATACCAATCTTAATTTTTGATGAACTCCAAATGATTAAGGAATTAACCTTAAATGGAAAGAGACCTTTGTTAAAAAGTTTGTTTCAGTTTTTAGTTTCCTTAACAAAAGAACAACATCTATGCCATGTATTTTGTTTAACTTCTGATTCTTTATTTGCTGAATATGTTTATAATACTGGAGAATTGGGAGGGAGAGCAAAATATTTATTAGTGGATGATTTTGATAAAGAAACCGCCTTAAAATTTATGGATTTTTTGTCAGAAGATATTTTAAAAAGAAAATTAACAAAAGAAGAAAAAGAACTAATCTATTCTTATGTTGGGGGAAAACCAGTTGATATAATCTATGTCATCGAAAATTTAAAACATAAAACCCTAAACAATATATTAAATGAAATGTTAAATGGTGAAATATCTAAATTATCCTACTTTTTAGAAGAAATAGAAGAAAATGACAAGGAAGTTCATAATTTTTTAATAAATGCTCTAAAATTATTTAAAGATAACTACATAATAGACGACAGAAAGATAAAGAAAAATGTTAGAGAGTTATTGATTACAAAGAACATTTTATTTTTAAATCCAACAAATAGAACTATAAAACCCCAATCATTTTTAACATGGAATGCTATTAAAAAAGTAATTGAATGAAATTAATGAAATTATAGTTGTTTGCGTTATAAAATTGTTAAAAACCTAATAAAATTTAAGGTATTGTGCTTATTTAAAAATTAATTTGGCAAAACTGAAAGTTTGCCAAAAATCCTTTTTATTGTGGTTGAATGCAGAGAATTCCGCAGACGACTATAAAAGATTTAAACCAAAAATCATATTAGTTTGAAATGCAATAAATTTTAGTGCAAAAGCATTATAAACATTTAGTTAATTTGGTGGGATAAAAATGAAGCGATATCATAAATTTATTGCTGTTGGTGTTTGTTCGTTATTGTTGTTTACTGTTTATTTCTACAGAGACCCTGAAAGAACAATCCCAAATGAAAAAGGCATCATCGTCTCTCCAGCAGATGGCACTGTATTGTATATAAAATCATACAACGGCGTTCCAGAGGTTTATAAGGATGGGAACTCATACATTTTAAAGGATATTCAAAAATACTATCCAAACGGCTCTTATGTAATTGGAATTTTCATGTCGCCTTTTGACGTGCATGTGAACAGAGCACCAATAAGTGGAAAGGTTGTTTATGTTAAGCACTTTGATGGAGCGTTATACCCCGCATTTGGCGAAGGAGTTATAACCAAAAATGAAAGGAACATCATAATAATAAAAAACAATAATACATACATCGGTGTTGTCCAAATTGCGGGAACGATGGCAAGGAGAACTGTCTGCAATGTTAAAGAAGGGGATTATGTGCAAATAGGGGAGAGAATAGGAATGATAAAACTTGGTTCACAAACAGCAGTGATAATCCCAAAAACCTACAACATAACGGTTAAAAAAGGAGATAAGGTCTATGCAGGAGAGAGTATAATAGCAAGACAAAACTAAAAATAAATTTATAAAAACAAAAAATTACGTGTAATTTTCATAAATCTATTTTTACCTTTTTAATTTCTTAATTCATTGTTATCCTAATTTTATTTTTTCTTTTCAAATCAACAAAATTTTTAGGGATAAGTATGAATCATCAGAACAAAAAAGAGATAATCAACGAGTTACACAAAAAAATAAAAGAAATAAGGAGAGATCTAAATTTAGAGGATGTGCCTCTTGAAATCGTTGATGTTGAAGTTAAAAAAGAAAATGGTAAAACATCCCTCATTATTTACACACTAACCCGTTCTGATAAGTCAACAATCATAGGCCCAGGTGGGTGGGTGGTTGGTAAGTTAAGAGAGGAGTTAAAAGATAGATTTGACAGCATAACGGTTGAGGATTATACAGATGTTCTTGTTTATAAAAAGAGATTAGAGGAAAGGTTAAGATTTTTTGAAAACAACAACTTGGAATTTTTAAAGGATGTTGTACATTATTTAATAAAAAATGAAATCCCATTAAAAAAAGAAAAAGTGATGGTTTTAGTTCAGTGCAAACATGATTTGGCTATTTTGGACATATTAAATAAAGTTTATGATGTCCATGCCATAACGTATGATGGTGGTGGTGTTGTATTGCCACCAAAAACAAAGCAAAAAATTGAAGAATTCATAAAATCTAAGAATATAAAACATGAATACATAAAAGAAAAACTTAGCAGAGAAAAGACTCTAAATCTAATAGACAACTATCCATGTGGATTTATAAAAGATATCATCAAAGAAAAGGCAAAACTCTGTAATATAAAGTATGTTTTCTTAACATGCCTTGACGGAGATTATAAAATAGAAGACGACATTTATTTCATCAATTTTTTGAAAATGTTCCCAATAAGGTTAAAAAAGGACAACTATCTTGATTTCTGCCCATTACTGATACAATCTTACAAATCAAAAAATTCTAACAAAATAAAAATAATTGATGAGATTGTATCTGATGTTTATAATGGATTAAAAGAGCCCACAGAAGCTACAGAGGAGATATTGAAAGTTGTTAGGGGATAGTATGATATTCTTGTATGAATTTGCAGTTGGAGGAGGTGCCATAGAGGGAATACCAAAGGACATACTATGCGAAGGAAAAGCAATGTTCGACACTTTACTAAACCAATTTTTGGAATTTGATGATGTAATTACATTAATCGATGGGAGATTTTATGAAGATTATAAAAAAAAGAGAAATCTTCACATTAACACTATAAAAGAAGGCGATGATTTGACAGAAAAGATTGAGGATATTTTAAAGTTATCAGACATGGCTTTGATTATTGCTCCAGAGGATGATGGCATACTATACAATTTAACAAAAATTGTTGAAGATAGTGGAGTTTTAAATTTGGGTTCTTCAAGTGATGCCATAAAAATAGCAGGGGACAAATATCTAACTTACAAATCAATAAAAGACGTTGTAAACACCCCAAAAACAATGCCATTGAAAAAGTATGTTATCAAAAAAATAGACGGTTGTGGAGGAGAGCATTTTATCTATGATGAAAATTACATTGTCCAGGAGTTTGTGGAAGGAGAACCCTATTCCGTCAGTTTAATAGTTGGGGATGAAATATATCCACTCTCGTTAAATAAACAATATATAAACGCCAATGGATACTGTGGTGGAGAAATCAACATATCCCATCCATTAAAAGAGGAGATATTTAGGGAGTGCATAAAAGCAGTTGAGCAGATTGATGGGCTAAAAGGTTATATTGGAGTTGATGTGATTGTTGGGGATGAGATATATATTATCGAAATAAATCCAAGGATAACAACATCAATTTATGGACTAAAAACAAACCCATCTCTCGCTAAATTGTTGGTGGATAATGCTCTTGGAAAAGAATTAAAATTTAAAGTAGAAGAGGGAAGAAAATTTATTAAAAAAGATGGAAAGATGTCTTTTATCTAAAGAATAAATAAAAGAAAAATAAAACAAAAAAGCAACTAATTTATCCTCTTGGTTCTTTTGCCTTAGGTCTTAAACCTTTGTAACCGCATTTTCTGCATTTTGTTGCTTTCCATGGATTTCTTGCGTTACATCTCATGCAGATTTTTTTCATGAATATTCTTTTTACTGCTTCTTCGAATGCCATACAATCACCTTAATTATGCTTTAAATTATTTTTTTATTATAAAAATTTGGATAAATATTCATTTTGAATGTCAACGATTTCTTTGGAATTTTTAGCATTGGCATATCTTTCAAGTAATTCTTCGTTAATCTTTATAAATGTTTCTGCCCATTTGAAACCATTTAATAAAGAGAGGGCATCATTTTTATAGTTTGCGATGTATAAGGTGGCAACGAATGCCTCAAGTGTTGAAAGTTGGCATGGTTTTCCATAGTTTATTGGGTTCGCAGCAATTAAAAAAGGCAAAGACCTTTGATTTTTTGTGCTAACTTTTTTAAATATTTTTTCTGCTTCTTTCCATGAGCAATCCAATGCAGTCACTCCATATTTTTCAATAATTGGCCTATCTTCCACAGAAACAGATTTTTCAGCGTAGGGATTTAATAGTATAGAGTTTTTTGGTATTTTGTAGGGGTTTTTTAGTATTATTGCCTTCCCTAACTTGCCCATTTTTAATGCTGTACATTTTTTGGGGTTGCATTGGTTTGCATGGTAGATGTAGAGTTTCACCATAACACCACGTTATAAATAAAATTAAATAGGTAGCTCGAATGATATTTTATTAAAGATTTATTTAAAATTTACTGTTGGTGAGGTTATGAAAGCAGGATATGTTTTAAGTGGGGAGCATAAAGAACTACCTTATGGTGAATTAAAGGCATTATTTGAAATTTTTAATTGTAAGGGTAGAGTAGAGAGATTCGATAGGTATGTTGTTGCTGATGGAGATGAAGAGTTAATAAGAAAAATTGTTAAGAGAGGAGGTTACATAAACGAGGGACATTTATGCCTTTTTGAGTATGATATTGGAGAATTTAATGAAGATAACATAGAAAACTTTGTAAAGGAATTTGAAAATTTTGCAAACAACAACGAATTACCAATAGACGAAAAAGATACTTTTGCAGTGAGGGTTTTGAAGTTGTATAAAACTGATGCCATAAATTCCATGGACATAGAGAGGAAAATTGGACACATTATAAAAACCAAAACTAACGCAAAGGTAAACTTGAGTAAGCCAGATAAGCTCGTTAGGGTTGTTATTTTAGATGGGAAGATCTTTGTGGGCATATTAATTGAGCAGAGAGATAGAGAATACTTCCAAAAAAATAGACCACATTTAAGAAAATACTTCCATCCGGGTTGTATATTACCTAAATTAGCAAGGGCAATGGTAAATTTGGCGAGAGTTAAGGAAAATGATATTGTTTTGGATCCATTTTGTGGGACTGGTGGATTTTTAATTGAAGCAGGTTTGATGGGTTGTAGGTTGATAGGGAGTGATATAGATTGGAGAATGGCTTCAGGAACCCTAATAAATCTTGAATCCTACAATTTGACAGATAAAGTAATTGCTGTGGAAAAATGGGACGCAAAGGATGTAAAAAAGTTTTTGGAAAAATTGGGGATAGATGAGGTTGATGCGATAATAACAGACCCTCCTTATGGTATCTCAACATCAAGAAAGGGGGATGTTGAAAATTACCTAAAGGAATTCAAAGACATACTTAAAGAAGGGGGTTATTTAGTTTTTGCAGCACCAAGGAAAATAGACATTGATATGGATTTGAGGGAGATTTATGATGTCTATGTCCACAGCCAATTGACAAGGTACATCCACGTCTATAGAAAATAAATAGAATAACTAAATTAGCAGATTATTCAACTATTCCGCACACTGACAAAAAGGTATTAAAATAATATATAAGGTAAAAATAATTGTTTCCCTAATGGGAAAACAATCAGATATTCTTTATTCAATTTAGATTGACTTAATAAATTCCAATATAGTCGTTCTACAATTAGATGATAGTTAACATAACTCTAATTTAAATTAAAATTTTGTTAAATTACCTAAAATTTAAAATTTGAGATTATGGACAGTGCCATAATTTGTAGAACGACTATAATTTCACAAACAACTATAAATTAACATAAAATTTTATGGTGGAACTCATGAAAATCATTATCGTTGGTGGAGGGACTTCGGGGCTTCTGTCTGCTTTGGCATTGGAGAAGGAAGGGCATGATGTTGTTGTTTTAGAAAAGGATGAAATTGGGGGGTTATGTAGGAGTGAGAAGATAAATGGCTATACAATGGACATTGGAGTGCATGCAATTACAATGCTAAACAATGGGCCATTAATAAGGCTTTTGAATAAATACGCGAGGTTTATACCAAATTTCAAAGAATATGGGGATTACTACGTTAGGGAGAATAACGAGTTATATAAAATCCCAGTATCTATGCAGGAGTGGATGACAACTCCTCTAATTCCACATAAAGACAAAATACTAATCACAACAAAAATTATGGATTTAATGACCACTGGTTTTACAAAAGATACTTCTGTTTATGATGTTGTTAGTGAAATGGGGTTGAGTGATGTTTCTATAAAGTTTTTTGATACGATTTGTTATTTTTTGAGTGGGGAGGATATGAAAAACACTCCGTTGTGGAGGTTATTTACTGGGGCTGGTTACATACCAGAGGACGATATATTACCATTTATCTATAATGATTTGAAGATAAATCCAATGAAATCAATATTAGTTAGAAAATTTAGCCCAGAAAAAATAAAAAAGATCTTATCTGATGGATTTTTAACAACAATAAAGAATAGTTCAAAAAAATACTTAAACAAATTCGTTAATAGGAGCAGATATTGGACGCAGGGTTACCCTGTTGGTGGTGTTCAATCTATATGTGATTGTATTTTATACTCATTAAACAACACAACAATCAAAAATGAAGAAGTCATTAGCATTGAAGAAGAAAAAAATGGTTATGTTGTAGGGACAAAGGAAGATAACTACTATGCTGATGTCGTTATCTATTCTGCCCCCTCAAGATACCTTCCAGATATTGCAAAGATTGATGAGATTCAAAAATTAAAGGACAAGTTGAGAAACATAAAATTCACAAAATCCTTAACAATTTGGATTGGGCATGATGAGAATCCATTTTCATATCTCGGCTCTGAGGTGTGGATAAACCCACCTTGTTGGGCCACATGTGTAACAAATTATGATAAGTTCCTTGCTCCAAAGGGAAAACATTTAATGGGCTTTTCATTTGTAAATATGAAAAAGGAACATGCATTATCTGCAATTGAAAATAAATTAGGTATTGATGTTGATAAAGTGGATATGATACATGTTCAAAAAGCCATTCCTGAGCAGGCATCATGTTGTATAGGGCAGTTCTTCGTATATCCAAAAATAAAAGATAATTTCTATGTCGTTGGAACTGATGCAGACCCAAGGAGTATGGGGATCACAAGAGCTGCATATTCTGTTGAGGTTATGTTATCAGAGTTTAAATGTGTTTTTAAAAATAGAAATTGATATCACTTAGAAAAATTTTTTGCACCATATCCTACTAAAAATTTTTATTTTTTAATTTTATTTGTTTTTTGGAGTTATTTTTTAATTTTAAGAGTAAATAGCCGTTCAAAACTGTTTAGTTTTTTGTGAGTATTTGTGAGTATATATATGTTTATGAGTTTTCGATATATTTATATAGGACTTTATAAAGATAAGAATATAGATGGGTGGAGCTTGGGGTCATCTCGGAGCGAAGCGACGAGAACTTAAAAACCGTTAGGTTTTTATGTCCACGATAGGGGCAGAGACACTCTTGTGTGGCTGATGACGCCCAAGTCCAATATGGGTATTTACTCACCAATACTCACATTGGACAGACCCCAGTCGTAAATCTTTTATGTTTTAAGATAGTTTTATAAATTTGGATTTATCAATTTATTGGGGTTTTGACTATTTAAGGCTTTAAAATTATTTTTATTAATTCTTCCTCACAATTTTTGTTTATTTTTTGATTTATCAAAAAAATAAAACTTAAATAATTACAGCATTAAAATCAATCCATTGTAGGGAAATTAAACTTAATCATTTTCCAAATTGGGTGATACATATTTCTATACAATTCCCTTGCAAAATTTAAGAACCCTATGAATCCTGTAAATGGATAATCATCCTGTGGGAATGAAACAAAAGGAATTCCTACCTTTAATGATAAGTATTTTTCTTTCGTTCCCCCAACAAATATATCAGGCTTTTTATTTTCCATAAGGAGTTGTAAGTCAATATTTGATGCATCATCAATTAGAACTGTATTCTCATCAACATTCATGTATGCCTCTAAGTAATCCTCCAAACTTCCAAACTGAGAACCGACAACAACAACCTCCATGCCCATATCTCTAAATGCACCAGAAAGCATTCCTATTTTTGAACCGCCCATGAATATACCAACCCTTTTTCCTTCAAGTTTTTCTAAGTAAAAGTTTAATTCATCCTTTATTTTGTTGTATTCCTCATTTATCAATCGCACTACTTCATCTTCAATACCAAAAAACTTTCCAATATCTAATAAGGATTTTTGTGTGTTTGTTATACCAAAGAACGAAACCTTCAATTGTGGGATGCCATATTTTTCTTCCATATAATCAGCAATGTATTTTCCAGTAGCTCTGCAATGAACCAAGTTTAATTCTGCCTTTTTTGAGTTGATTATACTTTTAACATTACAATCTCCAGTAAATGTGCAGATAACCCTTATGCCTAACTTGTTCAATAGGTTTTTTATTGCCTTTAAATCATCTGCAACATCAAATTCTCCAATAATATTTACTGTAAATTTGCTATTATCATCATCTTTTTTATTATCTATATTATTCTCATAGTCCAAATCTATCAATCTAAATAATGCTTTCATGCCAATTTCATGTCCTTTTGATTGATGATATCCGCAAAATCCTGGGCAATAAACAGGAATTACTGGAATCTTTAATATTTCTTCTGCCTTTTTGCATATTCCTTCAACATCATCTCCATTTAATGCTGTTGGGCATGTTACATACACAAATACTGCATCTCCTTTAAGTTCCCTTGCAGCTTCTATTATTGTGTTGAACAATTTCTTTTCCCCACCGTATATAATATCAACTTCACTGGCATCAGAGGACACTGTCAAATAATTCTTTTTTCTTACGTATGCACCATAATAAGCACATCCAACAGGACCATGAACCACATGGATGGTATTTTTTATTGGTGCCAAAACCCATCTTGCTCCATAATATACACAACTTCTTTGTGTTATTACTCCAGGTGTAGTTCTGGTGCTACATTTTGGCAAACCATCTTTTTTTAGAGTTATTTTAAAAGGCGTTATTTTAAAATTTTCAATTTGTGATTCACTTATCATAATTACACCACAATCTTGTTATTTTATTATTTTATGGTATCTTTTATTGTGTCTATCAGCCCCATAAAATCATTGAAACCTTCTTTTGGCGGATGTAGGATATACAATGAACCATTCTTGTAAACTCTAACTCCCAGTGGTTTTCCATCTTTTGTAGAGAATAAAACCTCGTAATTCCATGTGTCATAATCAGAAATTAAACTCAATGAATCTACTAAGCCCAATTTTCCGTCTTCATCAACTATGTTGTATATGTGACTATACTCTTCAATCAAATCAACGTAGGGTTTGAATTTTTCGTCTTTAATTTCAATCTCATTTCCTTCCTCAACTTTAACCGTGAATTCATCTCTTGTTAAATGTTTCATTAAATAATGCTCAATTATTCTTCCTTTTGATATATTTTTAAAGTAAGGATCAATAACAACGACGTTGGTTTTATTTTCAAGGCATTCTTTTATCTTCAAATCTTTTAGGATTGTAATGACGCTTGCCTGATTGGCTGAGTAGGATGTTAAGTTTTTAAAGAACAATGGTAAGTAAATCACGGCCAAGTCATACTTTGCAATATCTATGGCATTAAAAGGTAGAAACATGCAATCTTCAACATTATAAGAATCGATCCCCTCCAATTCTTTGCCTAAAAATAATATCCTCATTTTCTCACCATAAAGTAGGTTTTATAAAATAATATTTAAAATTACTATATAAACTTTTCGGTAAACGGAAGGTTATTTCCTACTAAAAATTATAAAACTAAATATGCAAATTAAATGAAATATAATAAAAAATAAGTTTTTGATCGTTAATTTAATTTATGAATGGTTTTGAATATATTTTTGGGCAACTTCTCTGTTTAATCTCCTCAACACTGTTGTAATCATCATTTTTAATTCTCTTGTTGTTATTTCGTCATGTATTCTATTCTCTATCCTATTTATAACTTCTTCAACTAACTCTTCATTGGCTCCTGCATTTCTTAAAGATTCTTTTACTATTTCAAAATCAAATTTCTCCTTACTGCCATCACTCTTTGTTATATAAACCTTAGCCAATACCTCATCCATTTTATTCACCAAGATAAACTGCATGAGAGTTAAGTGCTCTTAACTTACTTAACTTTTCTTTAATGGCTGAGATAACATCTAACAATTTATGTTTTAATTCCAAAGGTTCAAATTCATACTCAAAATTGTAGGAGTTATAGACCATGATTCTATCTCCAAATTTGACATCTTTTGTTATGGGAAGGGGAATTTCTGATATATTTCCATTTATCTCTATAAGTGGGATTTTATATCCATTTTTATATACAAATCCTCTAAAAATTCCAATATTTCCTTGACACATCGCAAACACCTCATAAAGTATAGTTGTTTGCCTTACTTCTCCATTAAATTATAAGGGATAATTAACCTTTATTTGGAATTTTATAGTTGATTTATTGTTCTTTTAAAAAAATTGGCAAACAACTATAATTATAGCTAAAAGATTATACCCAATCGATGCCATATTTTCTATAGGTTTCTTTTATTGTTGCTATAATGTCTTCTGGAACTCCATATTTTTTGAGCGTCTCTAAGTTTGTAATTTCTTCTGGGTCCCTAAATCCAGGACAGCCGACTTCACCCTCCATGTATTTTGCTACCAAAGCTGGAATGTTTTTTACATTTACTGCCTCAATCATTATATCGTTTTCTGAGGGCTCTTTGGATTTTTTTATGTAAAAAACTATGCAATGGAATTTTTTATCTTTGACTGGGTTTCCCCTTTCATCATACATTTTGTATTCCACATGCATGGTCTCCCTCCAATTCTGGATGGGAGCTAAAAAGAATAAAGATAGAAATAGAATTATTGCTGTTTTTGATCCCATGGGACTTGTGTGTCTAATATTGTATTGACTATCTCATCAAAGAACCTCAAACTTCCCATGTATCCAACTATTGGCCATCTGAAGTAACCAACCCTATCATAAATTGGGAAGCCCATTCTTACCAATCCAATACCCATATCTTCTGCTATTTTCACCCCACCTCTTGGGTGTCCAATTAATAAATCAACACCTTTTGCTTTCACTGATTTTTCAAAGTCCCACAAGTCAGAGTATTGAACTTCAATGTCCACATTGTGTTCATTTGCTATTTCTTCCATTGATTTCTTGTATGTTTTGGATGGAGTTTGAGTATTAACAACAACTGGTTTCATTCCAATTTCACAGCAGAATCTTGAAACTGCTATAACAAAGTCAGGGTCTCCAAAGATACCAACTTTTTTGTCCATTGTGTAGTGAATTGTATCTACAATAGCATCAACTAATTTACCTCTTTCATCTAACAACTTGTCTGGAATTTCTAATCCAGTAACTCTTGCAATGTTTATTATGAAATCATCAGTATTTTTCAACCCTATTGGTAATCCATAAAATGCAGGAACCTTAAATCTTCTTTGTAAATAAAGGGCTCCTGCTCCTCCAGCATGCCTACACAATGCAAATGTTGCCTTAGCATTTGCAGCATCGACAAATTCTTCAACTTTTGTTCCACCTTTTGGATAGTATGGGATCTCCTTGATGGGTTCTCTTAATGGTTGGTATAATGTTTCACTAATATCAAATAATATTGAGTAATCTTCACCTTCTTTTAAACCAAACATGTCTAATATTCTTTTTATTTCTAATATATCTCCGGGGTTAACTCCAAATCCTGGAATAATGTTTATTTTGTGAGGTTCTTTTTCCTCATCTTTTTTAGCCAAATATTCCATGAATGCCTTTGAAGCATTATCGTAACCTTTAACATGGCTTGCCTGATAGGATGGACAATGGACTGGGATTATTGGAAGTTGTGCTTTTTCTTCTCCAAGTTCTTTTGCAATCTTTTTCCTTGCTGCTCTAATAAATGCCTCAACGTCATCTCCAATGGTTTCTGATGAACATGTTGTTACAACAGATATCAAATCAGGATCGTATCTTGCTACTAAATTCCTTAAACCCTCAACTAAATTGTTCATACCTCCATAAACCGCAGCATCTTCGTGGAAAGAAGCGACTGCAATTGAAACAGGTTCCCTAAAGTGTCTGTTGAATGTATACCTAACATAAGTACAGCACCCCTGAGAACCTTGCACGAATGGGATACCTCTATGGACTCCAAGTGTTGCCCACATTGCACCAATTGGCTGACAAGTTTTATTTGGGTTTATCGTTCCTGCTCTCTGCTTTTCAACATAGCATATTCCCATAATACCACCTAATTTTAAATTATGAATAAATTTATAATGCAGAAAGATAATTTGAGTTAAATTGTTTAATTATTCACATCATCTTCTTTTTTCTTTTTAAATTCCTCAAATTTTGCTTCTTCTTCTTTTAAGACATTCCAAATTGGGTGGCATACTGCCTTGTAAATGTCTCTTGCAAAGTTGACGAATCCTTTGAATCCAGCGTATGGTCCTTGTTCGTAGCTGTGAGAGTTAATTGTTGGAATCCCATATTTTCTGAATAAGTATCTTTCTTTTAAACCAGTTAACATGAAGTCAGGTTTGTATTTTTCAACAGCTTCTTCTAATTCAAGTTCATTTGGTCCATCAATAACAAGTGTCCCTTTAAGTCCTGCTTTTTTGAGATTTTTGTTTAATTTTTCATAGTCATCTTCGTGAGCAAATGTACAGCAGGCAACTACAACATCAACTCCAAGCTCTTTAAACATTCTAACCCAATGCCATGTTCTTGGACCTCCAACATAAACTAAACATTTTTTACCCTCTAATTTTGATCTATAGAAATCTATTTTTGGTTTAATTGCTTCTACTTCTTCTTTTATTACTTCTTCAACCTTTTCTTTATCAATCCCCAATACTTCAGCAGTTTTTCTTAATGCTTCCGCTGTTTGTTCAATACCAAACAATGAGACCCAAATTTTCGGTATATTAAACCCATCTTCAATCATTTCTGCAATATAGTTTGCAGACCTCTGACAGTGGACAACATTCAACTTAACATCTGGCAATTTGAATAAGTCATCCAATGAAGCATTTCCAGTAAATACTGTCACAACCCTACAACCAATTTTCTCAAATAATGGAATTATTGTTTTTAAATCCCAATCCATATTGTAGTCTCCAATTAAAGCAATATCATAAGGCGTTTTTTCTTCTTCTTTCAAACATTTTTCAGGATATCTTTCCCTTGCCTTTTTTAACCACCTGTAAAACTCAGTATTGAATATATGGTGCCCTTTTGACTGTGAACATCCAGCGAATCCTGGGGAGTTACATGCAAACACTGGTTTACCAATTTTTTCTTCTACTTTTCTTGCTACTGCCTCAAGGTTGTCTCCAATCAAGGCGGTAGGACATGTTGCGTAGATAAATATCCCCTTTGCTTCTGGGAACTCCTCAGCCGCCTCTAAACATGCTTTTTCTAATTTCTTTTCCCCACCATAAACAATATCAGATTCTTGCATGTCTGTTGAGAAACAGTATCTTCTATGGAATTCATTGTCTGATAAGTTTCTTCTTGTTCCCCAGGTGTAGAAAGCGCATCCTATTGGCCCATGAACCATATGGATAACATCTTTGACAGGCCCCCCAACGACCCCTCTTGCTCCAGCAAATGAACAACCTCTTTCAGTCATATCTCCTGGAACTGTCTTAATATTACATGCTGGGATTATCTCCTCTTCTGGATCGTAGATATAAGTATGTTTCATTCTTTCTGGTATTGGCTTATCACAATCAAGTAATACAAATGGCATTATACCACCTTATCTTGCATATTTTTAGTTTCCTATAGCAGCATTTCCAGTTTCTCCAGTTCTAATTCTTATGGCCTCTTCTACTGGAAGGACAAATATCTTTCCATCGCCATGATTTCCAGTTCTATTGACTTTCATTATTATTCCAACGACTAATGGGACATCTGCATCTTCTACGACAATAGAAATCATTCTTTTTGGGATGTATTTTATGTATCTTCCTTCTTTTTCCCCTTCCTCAATAACTTTCTGTAAATCAACACAACACTCTGGCAAATTTACATCAATGTAGCCCTTCTGTTTTCCTCTTCCAAAACACTCAATAACAGTCATTGCAGGAAACCCAACGGCTTCAAGTGCTTTTCCTGTCTTAGAGACCATTTTTGGTCTTATAATGGCTACAACTTCTTTCATTATACCACCAAAATGTCTTTAGAGGCCTTTCTCTCCAGTTCTGATTGTATATGCTTCCTCTATTGGCTGGATGAAGACTTTTCCATCTCCAAAGTTCCCTGTATAGGCATTAGTTTTTATGATTTCAACAACTTCATCCACTTCATCATCGTTGACTCCGATTAAAAGCATAGTTTTTGGCAATTCATCATAAAAAATCTCTCCAACTTTTAATCCTCCTTGTTTACCTCTACCAACGACATCAATTTTTGTGAATGATGGATAGCCTGCTTTTTCTAAAGCCTCAACTATATCATCAACTTTTTCCGGTCTAACAATGGCTTTTATTAATTTCATGAATTTCACCTCAAAGCGTATTTTAAAAGTTTTGAGGAATCGAGTGAGGAAACAAACAAAAGTTTGGATTTTGGATTATTTTTGGATTATTTGTCATATAATCCGTATTTTTCGACTAATTTTTCCATTTCATCCATTGTCATTGGTGTTGGAATTACGAGTTCATCGTTATCCATGATTTTTTTACCCAATTTTTTGTATTCTTTTGCTTGGTTGCTATCTGGAGCGAATTCAACAACAGTCATCTTGTTGAACTCTGCTTTTTGGACAATGTTGTCTCTTGGAATGAAGTGGATTAATTTTGTTCCTAATTTGTCACAGAATTCTTCCATCAATTCTAATTCTCCATCGACCTTTCTTGAGTTACAGATAATTCCTCCTAATCTAACCCCAGATTGTTCTGCATATTTTAAGATACCTTTTGCAATGTTGTTTGCTGCATATAATGCCATCATCTCTCCAGATGAGACGATATAGATTTCCTTAGCAAGTCCATCTCTCAATGGCATTGCGAATCCACCACAGACAACGTCCCCAAGGACATCAAAGAAGAGGAAGTCTAAATCATCTGGATATCCTCCGAGTTCTCTCATTAAGTTAACTGCCGTAATAACTCCCCTTCCAGCGCATCCAACTCCTGGCTCAGGACCTCCTGACTCAACACAATAGATTCCTGCAAATCCAACTTTTCTAACTTTTTCTAATGTAACTCCTTCCTCTCCTTCTTCTCTAAGAACATCCATGACGGTTTCTTGTGGTTTTCCGTGTAATATCATTCTTGTTGAGTCTGCTTTTGGGTCACATCCATGAATCATACCTTTTAATTTGTAATAGTATGCCAATGCTGCAGCAGTATTTTGTGTGGTTGTAGATTTACCAATACCTCCTTTTCCGTAGATAGCCACTTTTTTTGCGTTTGGAGCAATTTCATCAAAACTCATAGTATCACCTCACCATACGGAAACCTTATTCCGTGTTGACATCTGATAATATTACGTTCTAATATATAAACTTTTCGGTAGCAAGAATCATACTTCCTTATTAAATCATAAAATTTGACATAAATAGTAATGATATATTTAAATACGATGATGTTTCTATTGATAAGTTTCAATATCAACAAACAAAATTGCAAAAATTTTCGAAAATATACAAAATTGGATTGTAAATATCATTTTAATAAAATTATTTTATAGTCGTTCTACAATCAAATGGCATTATCTAACTTCAAATTTAATTGAATGTTTATGAAACATTGATTATATTGAAAATTTACACTATGAGTACTTATAACAACCATTCGCAGAATGATATGGTTCTTATTGCATCACCATAACCAACATAAATAAAAATTATATAGAAGTTTTATGTCAATAATTAACGGCAAAATAAATGCTAAGGTGAAATGATGGAAAGTTACATACAAAACCTTTTTGCGGAGAGGATTGGTGGGAAAAAGTTCGGGAAGGAAGATGTTATTTATAAGTTCGAGAAAATTAAAAGAGCAAAGCAAGAAGCGATGAAAAGACATCCAGACATGGAATTAATAGATATGGGAGTTGGGGAACCAGATGAGATGGCAGATCCAGAAGTTATAAAAGTTTTATGTGAGGAGGCAAAGAAATGGGAAAATAGAGGTTATGCTGACAACGGAATCCAAGAGCTTAAAGATGCTGTTCCTCCTTACATGGAAAAGGTTTATGGAGTTAAAGATATAGACCCAGTAAATGAGGTTATCCACTCAATGGGTTCAAAGCCAGCATTAGCATATATAACAAGTGCATTCATCAACCCTGGAGATGTTACATTAATGACCGTTCCAGGTTATCCAGTCACAGCAACACACACAAAGTGGTATGGTGGAGAAGTTTACAACCTCCCGTTGTTAGAAGAGAACGACTTTTTACCTGATTTAGAAAGTATTCCAGAAGATATTAAGAAGAGGGCAAAAATATTATATCTCAACTACCCAAACAACCCAACTGGTGCTCAAGCAACAAAGAAATTCTACAAAGAAGTTGTTGATTTCGCATTTGAAAATGAAGTTATTGTTGTTCAAGATGCTGCTTATGGGGCTTTGGTTTATGATGGAAAGCCATTATCTTTCTTATCAGTTAAAGATGCAAAGGAAGTTGGTGTTGAAATTCACAGTTTCTCAAAAGCATACAACATGACTGGTTGGAGATTGGCATTCTTGGTTGGAAACGAGTTAATTATCAAAGCATTTGCAACAGTTAAGGACAACTTTGACAGCGGACAGTTCATCCCAATCCAAAAGGCAGGAATTTACTGTCTCCAACACCCAGAAATAACTGAAAGAGTTAGGCAAAAATATGAAAGAAGATTGAGAAAGATGGTTAAGATATTAAATGAAGTTGGATTCAAAGCAAGAATGCCAGGAGGAACATTCTACTTATATGTTAAATCACCAAGAAGAGCAAACGGCATTGAATTTGAGACAGCTGAGGACTTCTCCCAATACTTAATAAAAGAAAAACTCATCTCAACAGTTCCATGGGATGACGCTGGACATTATTTAAGATTAGCTGCATGCTTTGTTGCTAAAGATGAGAACGGAAACCCAACAACAGAAGAGAAATATGAAGACATGGTATTGGAGGAGTTCAAGAGAAGATTAGAAGGAATGGAATTTGAGTTTGAATAATCAAAAAATAGTATTATAATATAGTATTGTAATTTTGATATTTTCGCATGGTTTTTATTACATATAATTTTTTAAAAAAATTTTTTTGAATTTTAGTAAATCCTAATTCCCATTACGTATTTAAATATTTATGAATGTTAATTAATTTTTCATTTTTTAATGGTATTGTGATTGTTATAATAAAGTTTAAAGATATAAAGAATAACATTAAGTAATAATATTTTAGCCTTTACTTCATATTTAGATATTTGGCATTATAGTCGTGTGTGTTAGAAAGGTTTTTTGGCAAAATCCAAGGGATTTTGCCGTATATCTTTTGGCAAAATCTAAATGATTTTGCCGTATAATTTGAGGTATGGCATTAGTAAATTTTTAATGATTGATATTATTCTAAATTTTAATGAATGATAACGATTATTTGAAATTTTATTGATTTATAAAATAACTTTAAAAATTAATGGCAAAACCTAAAGGTTTTGCCGTATATCATTTCCGCACACGACTACAATTAACTTCATCACCCTCTTAATATTGTAAAACAATTAAAAAACACGAAACCTACAACATTTAAAGAATTTTGATATAATTAAATTTTGAATTATGCGGAATTAAGTTTATTTTTTAAAAATGACACATAACCAACAAATGCTCCACTTGATATTGTATCCCCTAAACCAACTGTGCTTTTAGGATTCTTAACCAATCTTGAAGGCACTAAGAGCATTCTATAATCCTTATTTTCTGGTTTTTTACTAAGTTCTGCTACTATTGAAGCCAATAAATCCCTATATTCGTTATATGGAACTTCAAGACCAACCTTCAAATCATCAACATCTCCTATATTTCCAAGTGCTGCCTTAGTAGATGCAAGTATGGTGGCAAATTCGAGAGTTTTTTTAAGTTCTTCATTAGTCAATGGATTGTCTTCCCTACAAAGATACATTATATAGTACATCGTATGAACTTGCACTATTTCCAAATCATACTCCTCCAACAGAATCTTTGAACCCTCAACGACATCTTCAACCCAACTTTTCTTAAGTATTTCATTACTTAACTTATCGTAACCTATCACGTTAAGAACATTTGCCAATTCTGTTTCATCCATCCCTACGCAATCAACATTTGGAAGTAAATTATCAGCAATTTTTTTCCTAATGGCCCTATTTGGAATTGAAGCAAATTCTAAATGCACCTTTAAGTTTTTGTTATTTTTTTTAAGTAATTTTATATCTTCTTTTGCCTTTTTTAAATAATAATCCCCTGTCTTGCCATCCTTATATTCTTCTTTAATAGCTTGATATCCTGAGAGTATTGCACAATCAACCATATCTCCAATTTTTGGTAGTTTTTCTCTTAGTTCATCCCTTATCTCTATTCTAAGATTTTCCGGTCTTGATGCCACTATAAACCTATTTGCCTGTGGAGTCGTTATCTCTTCATCTCCCAACCTAAATTTAACTCCTTTCTTATACTCAAATATCCTATTAATCTTTAGGGGATCATCTTCTCTATATGATTCAATTGGCTTTTTTAAAATTAAATTTCCATCTACAACCGAAGGATATAGCAAATTGTCTTTATTAACGAACATCTCTGCCTGCTTCTTTGATAATATTGGGGTATATGCAATGACTTTTTTTAACCCTAAGATTGAAAGAAGGTTTGAGATTATGCCTACTTGTCCCCCCATTCTTTCCTCATCATACTTAAATCGATTAAACCATTTATTAATCTCCTCATCATCATAAAGTGGAACCTCAGCAGGTTTTCCAGTTTTCATAGAATGTATAAGCCTCGCAACAAAATCTAAAGGACTCTTTATTATCCTTGGATACTCCTCAATCTTCTTTATTATTTCATTTACATCAAACAAATCGATAAGTTCTTGAACATCCTTATCATTGAGGTATTTTATGGTATCGACATTTGCATTGTATGCTAAAAAAATACTCAAATTTGAAAGATTATTTAGATATTCTTTTATTTCCATAATTTCCTTCCTCCAACAATCTCCACGTTAATTTTTTCTCCTCTTCAACTGCGGGTTGGTCAAAGGAATTAACGCCAAATAGTTCCCCAGAAAACGCCGTTTGCATTTCATACATGTAGAGAAGCATGCCAAGGGTCGTTTCGTTTAGTTCTTCAAGAATTATCTTAACATTGGGCACTTTATGATTGGTTAATGACATCTCCGTAGCCAACTGCTCAGAATTTATTATTTCAGATAAATTATGCATATTCAAATTACCTTCACCATACTCGGTTTTTATGTCTTCACTAAATGTATTCACACGTATGAACGTCACAATCTTATCCTTTGGACCATCCATGTAAAGTTGAAGCAAAGAATGTTGGTCTTTTGCTCCCAATGATACCAGTGGAGTTTGTCCTATTCCATCTTTACCCAAACTCTCAGCCCAAAGTTGCCTATACCACATACCAAATTTGTAAAGTCTTTCAGCATATGGCATGATGACAGAGATGTTTTTTCTCTTTTTATACATTAAGTAGTGGATCGTGGCACTCATTAAAGCAGGATTTTCAAATACATCTTCTTTTTTACACAATTTATCCATGATTTTAGCCCCAGAAATTAATTCTTTGATATTTATTCCAAGGCATGATAGTGGAGCTAAACCAACATCTGAGAATACAGAATATCTCCCTGAAACATTTTCTGGAATATTAAAAAGGATATATCCTCCTTTTTCCGCAAGTTTTTTCAAATATCCTCCATTAGTTATGGCTATAATATTTTTTTCGTAGTTTTTCACTTTCTTCTCTAATATATTTTTAATAATCGAGAAATTAGCCAGTGTTTCTAAGGTATTCCCTGATTTACTCACGACAAAAATTAATGTTTTTTCTAAATCTATTAAATTCAGGACTCTACATGTTTTTTCAGGGTCAGAATTATCCAAAAAATAAACCTTAGGAAATCCATGCTCATTATAGTATAGCCCATTAATCCCTTCGTGGATTGCCTCTGTGCCTAATATAGAACCTCCCATTCCTATTATCAAAATATAATCAAACTCTTCCATGTATTTCTTTATCTCATCATAGTTCCCCAAATCCACATTAAGCAAATTTGTGAACCCGATTTCCCCATTCTTAATTTTCTCCATAAAACCCATACGGGCATTTTCTATTTCATTCCCCATATTTTCTATATCCTTGGTTGAAACTCCCTCTGCACCCAAAACATCGGTCCATTGCATTATCATATTCAAATAAAAAACAATTTTTCATATTAAACCTCTCCAATGTTTGATAATTAAATGTAATGATTGTAGATAGCCCCTCCAAAGAGAGCCTTATATTTATTCACACTTGCGTTATTTTGCCAGCTTAAGTTTTTAACTGTGTGGTGATAACAGTTTTTCATCATCATAGAAAGTGGAGCTTGTTTATCATAAGGACTTTCAGGACAGTTTATCTGTTTATACCTCATAAAAAGACATATATCTCTTAGTTTGTAAAAACTCCAGTTTAAAGCATGCCCAATCCCCCATTTTAGACCATATTTATCATAATGTTTGAAGAGAACACCCGTGGCCACGTCAAAATTTGGATTGTTGTATGGATCGTAGTGTAGTGGAATTATAGTATCCTTTAGGCCCCCCACTTCCCTTGCTATAACTGGTGTGCAGTATGCCATAGATTCCATTTGAACTAAACCACATGGCTCCCAAACTGATGGAACCACTGTCCAATCACTGCCAGCAAATATTAAAGATGCCAAGGGTGGACAATATCCAATCAAGGACATAACTTTTCCAGAATAACTTTCTGCCAAATCTTTCATACCTTCTTCAATATCTTTCTCTCCCGTTGATAACATAACAAATCTTATATCATGCTCTTCAAGAATTTCAGGAAATGCCTCAAACATTATACTAAAACCTTTTTGGTATGTCCCCCTCCCAACGAATCCTATTAATGGGGTCTCAATATTCCCCTTCAAATCTCCATAAATTTCTACGTCAGTTCCAGATATTGAACTTTTGTCCATATTATTCCAACTTTCAACATAATTTTTTAGATTTTTAGAATTGTAAAACCAAGAGAACTTTATTTTTGGTTTTACTGCGTGTGCATCCTCTGCAGAATAGCCACATATAAACCCATAAGCTCTTGGATCTAACTTTCCATCAGTCAATTTCAACATCTTGTCAACGATATGGATTGGATCGTAGAGATCCAAATCTATACCATTAATAATTCCATGAAATGGTTTTATTTTACTTTGTTCTCTTATAAAATCTATTGATTTTATTTCTTCTGCATGGGTAGGGCTAACTGTATTAAATGCATCACTAAAATAAATTCCCAACTCCAAAAATGTCATTACACACCCCTTATATTCAACAACAGGCCCCTTAAATGCTTCATTGTGTATCGTCATTGTAGTTGGTAAGTCAAGTTTCTCATGGCATTTAGCTATTGCCAACCCACAAGGCCAATCATGACCAGAAACGCAGTCAATATTATCAAATTCGCTCAAGTAATCTACAACCAAATCAGCAAAAACCTCATATTTAATAGGATCCCATATATCCAATTGATTAAATTCTTTATTACTAAATACAACTATCTTCACACCAGTAAATGGATGTTTTGTTTCTATTACATCAAATTCTATTTTAGTGCCTTGATATTTAATTCCCAAAGTTTTCTTTTTTTCGTGGGGTAAATAAGATATTTTATTCTTGTGGTTAAATGTTATTGTTATCACTTCATTCCCTACAGATTCTAAAAATTTTGGTAAATCTTGCATCACATCCCCTAAACCACCCACAGACGTTAATGGGGCTACAGTAGGGGCCAAAATAGCAATTTTCATAAAACCACCTTCTATAATACTCTAAAACATAAACAACAAATTTGCATATATTAAAAAAAATATATATAAAAAATCTGCATATATATAATTTTTGATGGATAGTTAACATATGGTATTATATTTTGGGCAATAATATCCATCTAAATACAAAAAATACAAAAACAAAAACTTAGCGAGAGCGTTGAGAGTATGAGAATTGCTATGATTACATGGGAATATCCTCCTGTAATAGTGGGGGGGTTATCGATACATTGTAAAGGCCTTGCAGAAGCTTTAGTTAGGCAAGGACACCATGTTGATGTTATAACTGTAGGTTATGACTTACCCGACTATGAAAATATCAATGGTGTTAATGTGCATAGAGTTAAACCAATTAAGCACAGTTATTTTTTAATATGGGCTACAATTATGGCAAATTTCATGGAAAAAAAATTAGGCATCTTAGGAATTGACAACTATGATGTAATCCATTGTCATGACTGGATGACAGCATTTGTAGGTATAAATGCAAAACATGTAGCAAACAAACCTTACGTGCAATCTATTCATAGCACAGAGAGGGGGAGATGTGGAGGAATTCATTCTGAAGATTCAAGAACTATCAACGACATAGAATGGTGGAGCACTTACGAATCTCACGCTATAATAACAGTTAGCAATTCAATAAAAAATGAAATATGTAGCATCTTTAACACTCCACACGATAAAGTTAATGTGATATACAATGGAATAAATCCTTGGGAATTTGACATTCAAATGGATGAAGACGAGATAAATAACTTCAGAATGCATATTGGGGTTCAGCCACACGAAAACATGATACTTTATGTTGGGAGGTTAGTTTATCAAAAGGGGGTTGAATATCTGATAAGGGCATTCCCAAAAATACTGAGCAAATATCCAAACTCAAAGTTAGTAATTGCTGGATCTGGGGATATGAGAGAGTATTTGGAAAATTTGGCATTTCAATTAGGTTGTAGAGATAGAGTGATTTTTTTAGGGTTTATAAATGGAAATACGCTGAAAAAACTCTATAAGTCATCTGATGTATGTGTTATTCCCTCTGTTTATGAACCGTTTGGAATCGTAGCACTTGAAGCAATGGCTGCAGGAACTCCAGTAGTTGTAAGTAGCGTGGGGGGACTAAGCGAAATAGTCCAGCATGATTACAATGGTGTTTGGACATATCCCCAAAATCCTGATTCAATTGCATGGGGGGTCGATAGAGTTCTCTCAGATTGGGAGTTTAGAGAATACATAACAAAGAATGCAAAACGTGATGTATATGCAAAATACAGTTGGGATGTCATTGCAAAAGAGACTGTTAATGTATACAAAAAGGTAATAGAGATGACAGAATAATATAATAAAAAGAAGATAAAAATTTAAATACAAAAATTTAAAAGTATAGGAAACATTAAATATTTGGAACATTAGATAGATTTATTAGCTTTTAAAATTCTGTATAAAATTGTGGTGATAAGTATGGAAGACATGTGGGCCAAAATAGGAGAAACTGCTGGAAGAGTATATCATCTCTTAGAGGAGGGGGAGAAGAACCTCAGCAGCTTAACGAAGATTCTGAGGAGGGAGGGGCATAATACAAACTTAGTTATTATGGCTATTGGATGGTTGGCTAGAGAGGACAAAATCAATGTAATAAAAGATCATGGAAAATGGATTATACGCTTAAAATAGGGATGATATTATGGCAGGGATTATTGGAAATGGAAACCTACTGGCAAAAATTGATGACTTGGGGTCTATAGAATATATATTTTTCCCACATTTGGGTTACGAAACACATATTCTCGATACATCATTTGCTATATACTACAACAACAAAATAAAATGGCATTGGGATCATAGTTGGGACGTTAGTCAGAACTATCTCAAAGATTCCAACATATTAAAAACAACTTATGAAAATGATGACTTCTTAATATATTCTAAGGATTGTGTATCCATATCTCACAACCTTATTGTTAAACAACTTTCTATAATAAACAAGACCAATTCAGAAAAGGACATAAAATTATTTTTTTATGAAAATTTGAGAATAGGTGAAACGCCGAGTAAAAGCACTGTAAAATTTGTTAAAGAAAAAAACTGCCTAATTAAACATGACAAAAATTATATTTTCTGTATTGGCAGTAATAAAAAAGTATCCTCTTACCAATGTGGGATTAAATACTCTGAGAGTAGTGCTTTAAGGGACATTGAAAATGGAGTACTGAAAGAGCAGAGTTCCGCCACAGGATTAATCACAGACAGTGCCCTTTGCTGGGAATTCAAAATCAAACCTAACCAAAAATACACTCTTTCAATACTCATACTTCCTGAAAAGTATGATGGTGATTATAATAAAACCCTAAACTTAATGGATACTCTACACATGGTAAAAGACAACCTCAAAGACCTATATAACCTCACAAGAAATTTCTGGAAAAGTAGAGTAGATAGCATGGTAAATAAGTGGGGAATCTTAAAGTTGGAAGAATATAAAGAATGCATAGATATATGCAAAAGATCTCTACTAACCCTATTACTTCTCTGCGATTATAAGGGGGGAATAATTGCTTCTCCTTCTTTACATCCAGATTATAGGTATGTCTGGTGTAGGGATGCAGGGTATATGGCAGTTGCGTTGGATTTGTGTGGGCAGCATGAAATGAGTGAGAAATACTTTGAGTGGTGCAAGACAACACAAAACAGTGACGGTTCTTGGGTTCAAAATTACTATGTGGAGGGGTATCCAAGATTCACAGCCATCCAAATAGATCAGGTGGGTACTACCATTTGGGCACTTCTTGTGCACTATAGAATAACTGGAGACAAACATTTTTTAAAAAGAAATTGGGAAATGGTCAAAAAAGCAGGGGACTATTTGAGCAGAGCTGCTGACCAATTAATACCCTGCTATGACTTATGGGAAGAAAAGTTTGGGGTCTTTGCATATACCCTCGGAGCAATATATGGGGGGTTGAAATCAGGTTATTTAATTGGAAAAGAACTTGACAAAGAAGAAGAAATACAGCATTGGAAAAAAAGCATGAACTTCCTTAAAAATGAAGTGGTAAATAGACTCTACTTAAAAAATGAGAAGAGGTTTGCAAAATCATTAAAACCATTAGATAAAACCATAGATACGAGTATTTTAGGGTTAAGTTTCCCCTATGGACTTGTGTCAGTCGATGACCCAAGAATAATATCAACTGCAAATCAGATTGAAAAAGCCTTCAACTACAAAGTTGGTGGTGTTGGTAGATATCCAGAGGACATATACTTTGGAGGAAATCCTTGGATAATAACAACCCTATGGCTCTATATGTATTATAAAAAGTTAGTTGATACATTATCAAAAAAAGGAAAATTCCAAGAGTCCATAATTGATAATTACAATAAAAAATGTTACAACTTGCTTAAATGGATTCTAAAACATCAATTCAATGGTATGTTTCCAGAACAAGTCCATAAAGATTTGGGAATTCCAATATCTGCAATTCCCCTTGGCTGGTCACATGCCATGGTTATAATCGCTATTCATGGTGATTACGACATCCTAATACCCTAAATTAAACAAAAAGTGATACCATGCTAATTTCTTTTAACTTTGAAGTCCATCAACCTCGCAGGTTAAGAAAATATATAAAAAAAGATAGCGAAAATTTGTGGGAGAGATATGTTGATGATGAATTAAACAGAGAGATCTTCAATAGAGTTGCTAATAAATGCTACATACCAGCAAATAGAATAATATTGGATTTGATAGACAATTATGACTTCAAGATATCATACAGCATAACTGGTGTGTTTTTAGAGCAGGCTATGGCATTTAATGATGATGTTTTAGACCTTTTCAAAGATTTGGTAAAAACGGGAAATGTAGAACTGATATGTGAGACGTATTACCACTCTCTCTCAAGTCTTTTTGAAAACCATGAAGAATTTGTAGAAGAGATAAAACTACACCAAAAAATCATTAAAGAAGTTTTTGGATACAAGCCAAAGGTATTTAGGAACACAGAGCTAATCTATCATAACAAAATAGCAGAAACCATCAAAAAATTGGGTTTTGAAGGTATATTCACAGAAGGTACTGAGAAAGTTCTTGAGTGGAGGTCGCCAAATTATGTTTATGAGGCCCTTTGTGGGCTAAAAGTCCTACTAAGAAATTATAGGTTAAGTGACGATATTGGATTTAGATTTTCTTGTCAAAATTGGGAAGAATATCCACTAACAGCAGATAAATATGCGTTATGGCTTTCAAAAACTCCAGGAGATTGTATAAACATTTACATGGACTATGAGACCTTTGGAGAACACCAATGGAGAGAAACAGGTATATTTGAATTTCTAAAACATCTTCCCCAAGAAATTGAGAAGTATGAGCATTTGCAGTTTGCAACGCCATCAGAAATACTAAAAAAATGTAAGACAAGGGGAAAAATTGATGTTTTTGAGTTTTCAACAATTTCTTGGGCAGATACTGAAAGGAATGTAAGTGCATGGCTTGGAAATAGAATGCAGAAGATTTCATTTGAAAAATTAAAAGAAATTGGAAAATACATAAAAGAACATAAAGAATCCATAAAAAACTACGAAGATGTATACAAAATATACAAAATTCTACAAACCAGTGACAATTTCTACTACATGTGCACAAAAGGTCTCAGTGATATGGATGTGCATTCCTACTTTAGCCACTTTGAGACCCCATTTGATGCATATGCATCCTATCTAAATATCCTATATGATTTTGAAAGTTATATCGTTACAAATCAAAAATTGAACGGCTATACTTTTCTTCCTTAATGCGGGAGGGGGCATTATGAACGTTTTAATAGATGCATCCAACAAAAAATACAAGATTATTGAAAAAGAGTTCCTACCATTAAATTGGGGAATATATTGGCATAAAAAGTTTGAGACATGGAAATATGATGTATATGATGAGAGAAATGTATTCTGCTTTGGTAGAGGAGTGTTGCCAATTGTTGGGGGGTATAGGTTAATATTTTCATTTAGATCCCCACTTTGGGATGGGTTCCACTTCTCTGCCATGGGAGGAGCAGGATACGTTTTTAAGAATACCGGCTTAAAGAACGTTGCTATAATAGGAAGATGTGAAAATCCAAGTTTGTTGATATTGGATGGAGAAGAAGATTCCTTAAAAGTAGATTTTTTAGAAGTTAAGGAAAATTTCAATAGAGTATATGAATTAAGTGGGTACGTATTGGAGTTATTCAATGAAAAGAATTTTAGGGCATTTGTTGTAGGCCCTGCAGCCATTAAAACAAATATGGGGGCAATATTCTCCCAAACTGTAAGAAATGGTAAATTCGTAGAGGGTTCAGAGGATTGGGCAGCGAGAGGAGGGGGAGGTTCCGTTCTTTATAGGGCACATAATATATTGGGTGTTGTATTCTATGGAAAAACAAAAAAAGAGAAATGTTTAAAGCACATTGTTGAGGAACACTACAAAAAACCATATTCAAAAGTTATACTTGAAAATACAAAAAAATACAGATATCATGAAGAAACAAAAACAGGGGGAACACTTGGAAACAACTACTATATAATAAGGGACTTAGTGCCGATATTCAATTGGAGAACACCATATATAAGCAGAGAAGATAGGGTTATGTTCCTTAGAAAAATACTGGAATTCATCGTAAATAGATTCAACAAAGAATCGATAGAACCAAGGAAATGGACTAATTGTGGAGAACCATGTCCAGTCCTATGCAAAAAGTATAGAAGGGGTTTAAAGGCGGATTATGAACCTTATGAGTCTAATGGGCCTTTGATTGGAGTATTTGACATCTATGCTGCAGATAAGGTTGTTCATACAGTGGACTCCTTAGGATTTGACGCCATAGAGTTTGGAAATCTTTGCTCATGGGCCTTTGAACTTTTAGATGTTGGTTTGTTAAAACCAGAGGAGGTTGGTATAGAAAAGCCAATTTTTGATATAAATAAGTTTAAAGATGATGAGGAAATATTAAAAAACTCAAATCATAATGCAGAGCAGGCTGTAAAATTAGCTAATATCGTAGCATATAATAAAAACGAGATTGGAAAAATTTTATCTCTTGGAAAAAGAAAGGCATCTAAAATATTTAATGAGAAATTTAAGGATAGGATAAAGGACAAAAAATTCAACGATTATGCTGTTTATGTCCCATTTGGAGAAAATGGGGAAATATCCCCAACCATGTACTGGGCAATTGGAAACTTTATGCCATATCTTATACAGGGCAAGTATCTAACTTATTACGAGTCAGGAATATTCTTAGAACCAGAAGAGCTTGCTGAGCGTAGTGTTGAGAGGATTTTTGAGGAAATTGCCCTGGAAAACCTTGGGATTTGCAGATTCCAAAGAAGATGGGTAGCTCCAATTCTTGAAAAACTTTTAAAAGAGGTCAGTAACATTGATTTGAAATCTGCAATTGATGAATTAATTAAAGATATTTGTGAATATGACAAAAAATTGGGTTATCCTACACTTGTGGAAAATGAGAGAGTCAAAGACCTAATAGTTATTGGAGCCCATGAGTTTGAAAATGAAAAATGGGCAAAAGAATTCGAAAAAGATAGGGAGGGAAAACTTAACGAGTATATAAAAAGAGTATTAGACAAATATAGCGAACTTCTTGGAATAGATTGGAGAATAAAAAGTTAACTGGTTTATTTTGCAAAACTATTAAATTATTTATTCGCCTTTAATTTTCTCATTTCTTTTATTTTCTTTGCCAATAGTTCTTCTGTTCCTATCTGCTCTTCAATTTTTTCTTCTTTTTTAATTGGTTCCTCCTCTTCCCAAGGTTTCCCAGTGTATCTCTTTGCTACAACATAAACTTCTGAGCTCTCCTTTCTTGAGGCTCTTGGCTTAGTTGGATATACCTTTTCAAAATACTTCTCCACAAGGGACACGTAATCCATAAACATGTCTCCTTGGAACACTTTAACAACAAAGTTGCCTCTCTCTTTTAGCAGTTGGGTTGCTATTTTTAATGCTATTGTTGTTAATTCAATAGACCTTGCATGGTCAACATCCCAAACTCCACTTATGTTTGGGGATGCGTCACTTATAACAACAGTTGGCTTTGCTGGATAGAGGATTTCTCTTATTTTTTGTATTGTTTCTTCTTTTGTCATGTCCCCTTTTATTGTTTTTACATTATCATACGGAAGAGGTTTAACACTCTGCAAATCAACACCAACTACAAAACCTCTATCCCCAACAATCTCCCTTGCTGCCTGTAACCAACCTCCAGGGGCGCATCCTAAGTCCACAACAATGTCTCCTTCTTTCATAAATCTAAATTTCTCATTTAATTGAAACAACTTAAATGTTGCTCTTGAACGATATTTTTGCTTTTTTGCTAAATTGTAATAAAAGTCCTTTTTTCTTTGTAAAATCCATCTTTTATCCTTTCTTCCCATAATTATCACAAACAATTTTTTATATATAAATTGAATAAAGAAGTTTAAAAACCTTTGGTTAACATTATAGTCGTTTGCAGAATTTTGTCACTCATCCAACCACAACAAATTTTGGAAGAGGCCACAATTTTAGTTAAAATTCTAAATAAAATTCTAAATATTCTAAATAAGGTGTAATTCTCTTTAATTTATAGTATTTATAATTTTAACGCAAATAGTTGTTTACAATTAAGCATTAACATTAAAAAATTTTATATGCTAAATGTCCATTATTAAAACTTCAAATCGAAAATCTCTTAGATTTATTAACTAATAGCAAATTCGCAAAAAACTATATGCGGCAAAACCTATTGGGTTTTGCTATTATTTTATTATTTGGTGGGACGATGGGGTTAAAAAAGGACAGTTTTTATATGCTGTTGGCCAATATTTATTCAAAAGGTTGTGCTTATGTGTTTTTCTTTTTAATGGCGTATTTGTTGGGAACAGAAGATTTTGGAGTTTTGAGAGGAATATTACCAATAATGGACACATTAACAATATTTTTTTGTTCTGGCATTCCTCCTGCAATGGCAAAATTTATTGCGGAAGATAGTTATTTCTCACTCTCCAAGTACATCCCAACACTAAAAATTATGCTGTTGTTTTCTTTATTTGGGGGAGTTTTTATTTTGTTTTTGAGGTATATTTTGGGGGGAGGTTATGCAAATATTCCCACTCATGTGTATTATGCGTTATCACTGACATTACCTTTTACTGCGTTTATCTCATGGTCGAGAGGAATTTTGCAGGGTACCATGCACATAAAAGAGCTGTCATTAACATGGGTTTTTGAACATACATCAAAGATAATATTTTCAGTAGTTTTTGCTATAATATTTGGTGTTTTTGGGGCTATATTGTCTATATCTACTGCTTATTTCATTGGTGGAATTGCTGGAATGTATTTTATAAACAAGTCAGTTGAAAGATTAGCGTTTAAAGGTACCTTTGATAAAAATTTTCAATTAAAAATCATCTCATACGCAGTGCCAATAGCATTAAGCACAGCATCGTATAGGTTAATGGGGGATATTGATAGTATTGTAATTATGTCATTGTTAGGAGCATATTCCAATGGTATTTATGGCTATGCCGCTTTGCTGTCAAGAGGCGTCTTTTTATTTGCATCTTCTATAGCAATTCCTTTACTTCCTCGAATTGCCAAGACAAGGAATATAAACTACATAAAAAAGGCAATTTTACTCAACTTAATATTTTCTTTACCTTTTGTTGCTTTGTGCTTTGCATTTCCAAATGAACTTTTGCATCTCTTTTTCCATGTTAAGAATCCAGAGGCATCAATATGTTTAAAAATCCTCTCAGTTTCTGCAGTATTTATGAGCATCTACACAATCTCATCCTCAGCATTGCAAGGGTTGGGATATGCTAAGATATCTTTGTATATTATCTTATTTGGGATAGTTTTGAACCTTTTGCTCAATTACATCTTAGTTGGGGAGATTGGTGTTGTTGGGGGGGCAATCTCAACGCTAATAACATCCTTTGTTATTTTAGCAATAACTATAAAAGCAATTCTTTCGGTAAAGAGATGAGCAAATTTAGTCATGAAACCTCTAAAAGAAACCTTTAAAAGAAACTTTTAAAAAGTTTCATCAAAAGGGATGCATTGCTTCGCTTCGCTCAGCAATGCCTCTATTAAAAAATAAAATTTCCATCCCTAAGGGCTGATTCTACCAGATGGATTAAAAAAAACTTATAGAAATTGAAAAAGGATTTCTATTCCCCTAAGGGTCTGATTTTAACCAGAAATATATAAAAGAAGTAATTTAATTGTAACTGAATTTCCATCCCCCTAAGGGTCTGATTTTAACTTGATTAACAAATTGAGGCATGGGGAGTCAATTTGCCCGCGTTTCCATCCCCCTAAGGGTCTGATTTTAACTAGAGTTTTTCATTTTAGCACTTACGTAAAGCTCATACAATCTAGTTTCCATCCCCCTAAGGGTCTGATTTTAACGGAGTGAAATTAAAAAGATATATATTATTTGATAAGATCCTTGTTTCCATCCCCCTAAGGGTCTGATTTTAACACTAAGATGTGAGGTGATGTGATGAGAGCATTAGAGATGTTTCCATCCCCCTAAGGGTCTGATTTTAACTTTTCAAAAGTATATATAATAGCAGGTTTGAGTAGAGAGTTTCCATCCCCCTAAGGGTCTGATTTTAACTAAAAACATATCACATAAACAACATCGATGATTTAGAGTTTCCATCCCCCTAAGGGTCTGATTTTAACTTAATTGGTGTATTGAACATAATGTGGGTAAAATTGTAATGTTTCCATCCCCCTAAGGGTCTGATTTTAACAGGGCAATATTTTGCTCTTTTTCCTATATAAAGTTTTCTATTTGCTTCTTTTTAAAGCATTAGTTTTCGAAGGGGTATTAACAGTGTTCATTTATATACCTCTGCACTTCCCTAAAAATCGTTTAAATTCGAAATAATTTTTTAAAATCGATTTAAATCGTTAAATAAACTCTATCAATCGGGGAAAATTTGAAATATGATCTATTAGGTTTTTAAATCAAAAAATCTCAATAAATCCATAAAATTAAAGATTTAAATTCTTCAAAATAAAGCACCCTCCGAAATTTGATAAAAATCCTTAAAATTAAAAAATAATCCCTAAAAATCAATTAAATTAAAAAATAAAAATTTTCAGCGAGGGAAGGGTATAAAAGACATCTTCACTCTTTACTCATATTGCACATCTTTGCCAACAACGCACATAACTGAATCCTTTCGTTTGCCCCCTCCACGATTCTGTAATCACACTCTCCCAATGCCTCAACTAACTCAACCTTTTTCCTCTCATCTATGTTTAAACTTGGGATTTCCCTAAATATCTGTAATATCACATCCTCCCCACTCATTCCCCAATCAATCATTAACTTATAGAGCAACTCTCTCGCCTCAATAAATTTACCTTCTAACGCCAATTCAATCATTTTCTTAATCTCCTCTGGTCTTGCCCTTGAAGAGACTTTATAAACAACTTCATCATTAATTTCCTTTGAGACACTTGCCGCTGTTTGAAGAACATTTATTGCCTTTCTCATATCTCCTTCAGAGACGTAAATAATCGCCTCAATTCCTTCAGGAGTTAATGTCAAACCTTCTTTTTCGGCAATTTCTTTCAACTTCTTAACGACATCTTCTTTTTTCAATGGAGAAAACCTAAATATTGCACATCTTGATTGAATTGGAGGAATAATTTTGCTTGGGTAGTTACAGGACAATATGAATCTACAAACATCAGAATACTTCTCCATCGTCCTTCTCAATGCGTTTTGTGCATCACTTGTTAGAGCATCACTCTCATCTAAGAATATAATCTTAAATGGTGCATCTCCAATTGGCTTTGTCCTTGCGAAATCCTTAACTTTTGTCCTAATAACATCTATCCCTCGTTCATCAGAGTTGTGTAGTAGTATTGGTGTTTCTCCAGCAAAGAACATTTCATTGTTTGGAACTGAAATGTCATAGACGTAGTCATTGTAGTCCAATAATTTTATTTCTTTTATCCTAACAACATGTAAATCTGATGATGCAATATTTCTTAGGTTTTCATAAATTTTTCTTTCATCTTCTGTTAGTTTATCAACTTCTATGTTATTTAGAATAGTCATAACTTTATTTTTTGATACTCTATTTTTATTTTCATAGAGTTGATGCCTTAATATGTATCTCCAATTTATTTTTATTCTATCACTTATTTTCTCAAAGAATTTAATAAACATCTTGGCTGGTAATAAGTCAGACTTTTTATATTTCATTGAACCATTCCATATTAATCTAACTTCATCTTTAAATATTGAACTTTCTATTCCTGATATTCTTGATAGCCAGACTATATCCACTAATAAATCCTCAGAAACTGATGAGATTCTAACAACTTCCCCCCAACTTCCACAACCATCTCCATCTGCTAAACCTTTTAAGTATGCTAATCTTGAAGTAATTTGTGATTCATAAATAAATTCTGGAATTCTCTTATTTCTTGCTATTTTTCTTCCATTTTTATAGAAATACCTTGAAAACTCTCTTGCAAGTTTTGTTGTTAATAACCTTATTTGTATTGCTGAGTATCTATTTCTATTAAATCCTGAAGATGTGAGATTTATGTAATATGGCATATTAACATTTTTAGCCCAGGATTTTACAGTATTTAATAAGTATTTTTCTTTTGGATATCCAAATGTAAATATTATTTGCCCGGATGTGTTATTTTTAAATCCTAATGCTCCTTCAGCAGTATATAGTCCCAATACATATGAAGTTAGTTCATCCATTTCTAATTTTTCAATCTTTACAGTTCTTTTTGTATTTACTATCTTAGAGTTTAATTCTAATTCATTTCTTTTACCTTCCAATGTACTTACAAATGATATAATATAATCTCCAACCTTAAGGTCTTTTGCATGCTTTGTTGTTAATTCCCCATTCTCGTTAAACACCATCACAGAATGGTTTCCAGTTAGTTTTATTTTTCCTCCTTCAAATCTAACCTCTAAGATTTTATCCACTTTATGCCTTATTAAGTATTTAACTGGTTTCCAAACAACTTTATTATTTTCCACTGTTAAAACTTCTAAGTTCTTGGTTTCTACATATTCTCCATCAAACAGTTTTTCAATATTTCCATTATTGAAGTATAGTTTATCCAGTTCTTCAAATGTTGTTCTTTTTATAACCCCATCAATTTTAACCAATATTGGTGTATCCTTTGCCACTGATGCATTCAACTCTAAGAAATTATCCCTCCAGTTTTCTCCAAATAGGTCTCTTGCCAAACAAAGTGCTGCTGTTGTCTTCCCAACACCAGGAGGTCCACTGAATAACAAATGTGGCATGGATTTTTTTTCTACGTATTTTTTAAGTCTCTTTACAATTTCTTCATGCCCAACGATCTCATCCAAGGTTTTTGGCCTGTATTTTTCAACCCATGGTTTTTCCATAAATCTCACCACTTATTATTTTTTATTATTTATTTTCCAAATGCATATCTCAAAATTTCTCAGAAACATGGGGCTACCGCCCTATTGATATATCCGGGATGTATTGCCTTGCTAACGCTTGGCAATGGCCTCTTAATTTATTTTAGTGCATATTCCAGAATTTCTCCAAATCTTGATTTAACAACCTCTCTCTTTCCTAAAACCTTCGCATGTGCATCTAACTCAATAACAGCATAATCATAATATTCCTTAATTGGATAATACAATCTTGGCCCATCACTAACGCCAATAGTTATACAATCGACTTCTTCTTTTAACTCCTCAATAGGCAATGCATGGGGAACTCCAGAAACTACAACAATATCTGGCTTTATCTCCTTTAATATCTCAACTGCTTTTTCCCCAGTTACTGGATACTCATCCAAACCTCCCGTTATATAATCAACTTTAAATTCCCTTAAAATATTTTTTGCATCTTCTCTAATCTTTTTTAACCCAATGTTTTCGTCTAAATTTCCTATATTTATGCAGTTATTAAATATTTCATTTATCTTAATTAGCGGATGTGCGAATAAATAGGCGGTTTCTTTTTTTGCATTTAATACACATGCAACTTTTGGGTTTTTATTCATGTTGTTTTTAAATAATTCAATGACATCCTTTAAATCATCCTCATAAGTTGGTTTTATATATTTGCTCTTTGCCATACCTCTCTTTTTTTCTATTTCTGTTGCTTTTTTAAGCATATATTTTTGCCTTTCAAACTCCTTTTCATCAATCAAACCTAATTTTAAACAACTTTCCATAGCATTTATTGCCCCAATGGTGTTGTCGTTTAATCCACTATGAACTTCAACTGGAATTAGGGTTGCATCATATTCATCAACAACACTCCATATATCCTCTCCAATAATCATACTTGCACATGTCCCAACTATACCAATCATATAATTACCGTCATTTTTATGTTCCTTTAAATATTCTATGACCTCCTCAATAGTTCTTCTTAATTTATCCATTGCCCCAAAAATAAAGTCATTCTCATCCATTGCACTTGTGAAAACCCTAACACCATCTAATTCCAATAACCTTGCAGTTCTAAAACAGCATCCTGCCGGCCCGTGCAGAATGATAGCATCAACTCCAACATCCCTAAGTTGATACATTGCCGCTGCTATTGGTGAAGGCCTTGGATGAAGTATCATCAGTATCACTCCTAATTTTATATTCTAAGAATATTGTGCGACAAGATATAAATATTTGATGAAATTTGCCCAAAAAACAATAAAGTTTTATAATATTATGGACAATATAATATACACAAAATTGGGGAGGAATGTCGTTGAGCGGTATAAGGAGAATAGTTCTGGATATTTTAAAACCACATGAACCAAAAATAACGGATTTAGCACTTAAGCTGTGTTCTTTAAAAGAAGTGGATGGAGTAAATATTACCGTTTATGAGATAGATAAAGCCACAGAAAATGTTAAAATTACTATAGAAGGAACAAATTTGCAATATGATGTCATAAAAGAAGTCATAGAATCAATGAGTGGTGTAATACACAGTATTGATGAAGTTGCTGCAGGAAGAAGAATTATTGAGGATGTAAAAACACCTCAAGATAGATACTAAACTTATAAAACAAAAATAACAATAACATAATTTTTTTGTATTTTTATTTTTTAGAGCATTACTTTTTTACTATTAACCTCAATTTAAAAATTTAGTGGTGATATCATGACGGATTTTTTCGAGAGGTATAAAAAAATTAAAAGTGTCAAAATTAAAAGCAAAAAACTGGAAAAACCAAAAGTTGTTGTTGCAGGAAGATCAAATGTTGGAAAATCTACATTCGTTAGACACATTACGGGAAAAAATGTCAGAGTTGGAAAAAGACCTGGAGTAACCTTGAAAATAAATGAATATGATATGGGAAATTATATCTTGGTGGATATGCCAGGTTTTGGATTCATGCATGGTATTGATAAAAAAGTGCAGGAAAAGATTAAGGATGAGATAGTCCATTACATAGAAGGAAAAAGGGATGAGATTGCAACAGCAATCCAAATAATAGATGCAAAATCATTTTTGGAAATCGTTGAGAGGTGGGATCAGAGGGGAGAAATACCAATAGACATAGAGATGTTTGATTTTTTAAATGAATTAGAGCTGAATCCAATCTTAGTTGTGAATAAGATGGATAAGATAAAGAAAACTCAGTGGGATGAACATTTAAACAAAATCGTTGAAACTCTTGGCTATAAACCACCATGGAGCCAGTGGGAATTTGTAGTTCCCGCTATTTTAAAGGAAAAGAAAGGATTGGATGAAATAAAACACAAAATTATAGAGAGAGTTAACAAATTCAAGTCCCAAAAAACTGTGGACATTGACATTTAATTTTTCAATGCTCTAAGGATCTATATTTAATATTTTTATACATTGAAAGATTTAAATTAAATAATATTTGTTTTCACCCTACCAATTTCTTGCATGGATTTTATACGGCAAAACTTTGTTTTGCCATTTATTTTTAAAGGCAAACAACTATAGTTCAACACTCAAATATAATTTCTCCACAATTTTCTGGTTTTTTAAATGGTAATTTGACTTTTTTAAGCGTTTCTATGAATTTTTTAACATCTTCATCGTCTAATTTTTCCTTTCTAATGAGGAAGTCATAATGCTCTTCTGCAATTGGAATAAACCTAAGTCCATATTGCTCTGCGACAGTCCTTATCCCCATGCCGATATCTGCCTTTCCCATTACAATAGAAACTGCCACTGCTGAGTGTGTTTTTGCCTCAATACCATAACCATCTATCTCATCCTTATTAATACCATGTTCTTTCAAAAACTTATCAAACAAAATCCTTGTTCCAGAACCTTTGTTTCTATTTATAAACTTATATTTTTTGATGTTTTTAATAATATCTTCTATGCCATCAATATTATCCCTCTTAAACATAAATCCTTGCTCTCTAATATATCCCCTCACTAAAACCGCATCTCTAACCTTATATTTTTTTATGAACGGGATGTTGTATTCTCCACTATTATCTAAGAGATGAATTCCTGCTATATCTGCCTCCCCTCTTTTTATTGCCATAATTCCTCCAAGAGAACCAACATTGATAGTTTTTGCGAATATATTCCCTTCCTTCAAAATAACATCAACACCAATGCAATGACTTCCTATGATGTTTAAACCAACCTTTATATCCCCAAGTAAATGAACTTCAACGTCCTCATTTTCTAAAATTTCTCTGTTCTCTTCAATTACAACATACCCATCCGCATTTGATAGGGATGTTATAGCCCCACTACCTTTTGTTATTGAATATGCTGAATAACCATTTTTTGATTTTACCAATGAAACGGGCAGATATTCAGTTCTACCTTTTGCAGAGATGTGTCTCATTGGGAAAAATGCCTTTAAAGTTTTTTTCTCATCATTAAACAAGACATCAAACACAATTAAACATGATGTTGGATATCCTGGAAGACCAACAACCAACTTATCATTAACAACCCCAACTATTGTCGGCTTTCCTGGCTTTATCTTTATGCCATGTATTAAAACTTCTCCCCCAAGTTCTTTTATTGCACTTTCCGTTAAGTCTCCAACACCAGCGGATGTTCCCCCACTCAAAAGAACAATATCGTTCTCCTTTAATGCATTCTCAATTGCTTTTTTTAATTCTTCTTTATCATCTCTAACTATTCCATAAAATTTGAAATTCCATCCTTTTTCCAAAATAGAGGATGCTAATGTGTAAGCATTTATATCGTAAATTTTATATGGCTCTAACTTTTCCCCAGGGCTTATAATCTCATTTCCTGTTGATATAATGCCAATGTTTAATTTTTTATATACTTTCACTTTATTTTTTCCAATTGCGGCAATAGCTCCAATGTCCCTCGGTGTTAATTTTGTTCCTTTCCTTAAAATTAGCTCTCCACTCATTATGTCAGTTCCACAATATTGAATGTTCTCGTGTGGGGCAACAGCCTTGTAAATTTTAACATAATCCCCTAATTTTTCAGTATATTCCACCATAACAACAGCATTTGCTCCTTTTGGGATTCCTGCTCCGGTGGCAATTTCTATGCATTCCCCATGATTAATCTCAATATCTTTAACATCCCCTGCCTTTACACTCCCAACAACTTTTAGGGTTATTGGGTTGTCCTCATCTGCTGTATATGTATCTTCTGCTTTAACTGCGTATCCATCCATTTGAGACCTATCAAAAGGGGGGACATCAATATCGCTTATTATATCTTCAGCTAAAACCCTACCAACTGCATTAAATAAATCCACTTCTTCAACATCTTTGTATTTGCTTAAATATTTGCTTATTGCCTCTTTTGCTTCCTCAATACTACAAAGCTCTAAGTATCTCAAAAAATCACCTTTTTAATTTTTTATTTATTTTTCTTTGCTTTTTTTATTTTTATTAAGTCCTCGCAGATGTCAACGATTTCTTTTATGTTGTATATTCTTATCTTTGCTGTTTCTAATGCTTTTTTTGAGACAGTTCCATTTTGAAGTGTAACAACTGATAAATCACTCTCCAACATTGCTGGAACATCATTTGCTGCATCTCCAACCATTATAACGTAATACCCCTCTTTCTTTAAGTTCAATACTAAATCCCTCTTTTGCTCCTGATGTGCTTCAGGCATTATATATTTCTCATCCACACCTGTAAGTTCAGCCAATCTTTTTATAAACTCCTTCCTATCTCCAGAAGCAATGAATACCTTAACTCCCAACTCCTTTAACTTTCTAATAGTTTCTGGCACTTCTGGAAATACACAACCTCCAGTTGTTATAGTATATTCAATAACCCCACTTAATGTATCAACTATTATTGCAGAACCGTATCCAGTTTGGATTTTAAATCTCTTCATAATATTTAATGTATCCTGCAACTCCTTAACTTTGGTTTTTTTGTCTTTAAAAATTCCCTCCTTATCTATTGGTTTGTTGCAATAAGATATTCCCCAATTAACTTCTTTTAAGAGTTCTGTTATAAGTTTTTCAGGGTCTTCTTTATCTATAACCTCCAAAGGGTCATCCTTAATAATTACCAGTGCCCTTCCGACTTTTTCATCAACAATATCAACAGTTAATCTATCGCACAAAAATTTTTGTGTTTTTATTTCTTTTACTATTCTCTTAACCTTCACTAATGTTCCAGCACTATCAAACACAACAGCCAATTTCATAAAAAATCCCCTAATTGTGTATAGTTGTTCGCGTTAATAATTGGTTATATCCATTTAAGTAAATTTAAGTATGAATAAATTAAATTTAAAAATAAATGGCAAAACAAAGTTTTGCCATATAATTTATAGTTTGCCACATATTTATTTCTATGTATAGTATTTGCGTTATAAATGACTATTATGCATAATCAAATTAAAGGTTAAAGGATGTCTTTTTAATGGTAAAACAAGGTTTTGCCGTATAGGATTTATAACAACATGATAAAAAACGTGATACTATGGAAAATAAAATCTTTAAAATTGCAATATTGGGTCCAGAAAATGCAGGAAAATCATCCATAATGAATGCTCTATTTGGTAAGTATGTTTCCCTTGTTTCTGAAGTTGGGGGAACAACAAAGATGCCAGTAAAGAGATACTGGGGAAAATTAAAAGTAGGTAGGGAAAAGAAACAGCCAAAGTTCGTAGATGTTGTATTTGTAGATTTAGGGGGACTCTATGTTCGTGAAAAGCAATCTCCAATCATGGTAGGAAGTGTTTTAGAACAAACATATAAAGAGATTGATGATGCAGATATGATTATTCATGTGATTGATGGGAAGGAAGGGTTGTCAAAAAGTTTTGAACGTTTACATCATTTACTAAAATTTCGATATCGAAAACCTATTATAGTAGTTATTAATAAATGTGACTTAATAAATGGTGATGAAAGAAGGCAGTTGAAGAATTATGTTGAATATAGGTTGAATAATAGGGCATTATTGGTTTCAGCACTTACTCGTGAGGGTATAGATGATTTAATGGAAGCCATATTAAAATATATAAAAGAAGGTGGTTAAATGGTTCTTGAAAAATTGAAGGAAATATTAGGTGTAGGAAAACCAAATATAAAACAACCTGCACCACTTTCTATTGAGGAGTATGTTGAACTTCCAATAGCTTCAGTAGAAGAAGAAAAGCCAATAAGAATAAAAGTTTGCGATTTAAATGATGAGAAGGATGCTGTAAATATTATAGTCATGATTGAGGCAGGATATTTAGTTATTGCAAATACTCCTCACTTAGAAAGGGACATAGATGAGGACTACGCTGCAATTTTATCAAAATTAAAGAATGAAGTTGCAAAAATTGGAGGCAAAATGGTAAGGTTGTGTGAAACAAAACTTCTCATTGTTCCAAAAAATATTGTTATTGAGAAAATAATCAAAGAAGAAAAAGAAAAGAAAGATGAAAAAAAGGAAAATAATGATAACAAAGACAAATAGGAGAAAAAACAGCAAAGTAACGATAATAAAATGAATTTATTTTGTTTTTGTAGGTTTAAAATATTATTCTGGATGATAGCATGGAGGATATACACATAATGGAGGCTTTGGGAAAGGCAAAGGTCGTTGTGAAAAATGGAAAGGTCGTTGATGTTGGGGAGCCAAAGATAAAATACTGCCCTCTTTTTGATAAGCATAGGGGCATTAAAGAGATCGATAAAGAAAGTATAAGAAAAAATATAGAGTTTAGGATAAAAGATTTTGGACTTTTTACGGAAAATAGGATTGTGGAAGTTGAGGATTGTATTGTTGGTTTTGGGACCTCAGAGATTTTTATGACTGCTTTAAGAAGGGGTTTGTTGGACGCTGTTGTTATTGTTGCAGATTGTGCGGGAACGGTCATAACGAATAATCCAAAACTTGTTCAGGGACTCTGTGGGAGGATATCGGGAATTGTAAAGACATCTCCAATTCCAAAAGTTATAGAGAGGATAGAAAAAGCAGGAGGGTATGTTTTAGATCCAAAGACTGCAGAAATTAATCAAATAAAAGGTGTTGAAAAAGCCATAGAGTTGGGGTATAAGAGGATAGGGGTTTCATTAACGAATTTAGAGGATGCTATAAAATGCAAAAGTTTGGAGAATGAAGAAATAAAAATTATTACTTTCGGAGTTCATACCACAGGAATTGATGAAAATCCAGAAGAATTAACAAAATATTTTGATTTGATAACTGCATGTGCATCAAAAATGGTAAGAGAAGGGTTAAAGGGGAAAATAAAAGCACAAATTGGTGTCTCAGTTCCAATATTTGCTTTGAGCCAAATTGGGAAAGAACTCTTGCTTGAGAGGGCAAAAGACGTTGAAAAGCCTATTTTAATAAATGTTGAAGATTTGCCGTGCTTAAAAGGAAGGCAGCCAGATCCTTTGATTTAAGATCACAATTAATAAAATTTTGATTTTAATATTCAGCATGAAAATTTTTCTTTGATTTTATCTACCTTCTCATACAACTTGTCTAAAAATTTCTCATCAATACATTTAAATCTTTTATTTTCCATTAAAACTTCTCCATTTGCTATAACGGTGTCAACATCATTTCCATTTGCGGAATAGACAATATTTGATTTTATGTTGTGGATAGGTCTTAAATGAGGGGCAGTTAAATCAATCAAAACAATATCATTATTCTCAATTCCCAAAGCATCACTATTAAATGCCATCTTCAAAACTGTATCTATATCTCCAACTGTTGCATCCCATCTATGGGCTTTATGCAGTATGGAGCAAACCTTAATCTCTTCCAACATATCTAAGTTGTTATTGCTTGCAACTCCATCAGTTCCAATAGTTATCTCAACACCATCATTTAGCATCTCAATTAAAGGCATAACGCCCCCACTTGCTAACTTCATATTACTTATTGGGCAGTGGGAAACCTTCACTTTGTGTTTTGCCAACTTTCTAACTTCTTCCTTTGTAACCCACACGCAGTGTGCGGCAATTACGTTGTTGTCTAAAACACCTATTTTTTCTAAGTATTCTATTGGCCTTAAACCGATTTTATTTTCCATTTCAACAACTTCATACCTTGTTTCTGATAGGTGTGTATGTAATAAAGTTCCATAATTGTCTGCTATCTCTTTACATTCTTTATATGTCTCCTCTGAACACGTATATGGAGCATGTGGGGCAATTGCAGGCTTTATTAGTTTATCTTCTTTATATTTTTTGATGAAGTTCTCTGCCATCCTTATTAATTTATCCCTATTTTCACATTCTGGAGTTCCAACGTCAATTATTGGGAAGGAGATAACTCCCCTCAATCCAATTTCCTTTGTAGCTTCTGCTACTTTCTCGGCAAAAAAATACATGTCATTGAAAATTGTAACTCCAAACCTCAGCATCTCTAAGCATCCTAATAAAGAGCCATAATAAACATCTTCTTTTGTTAGTTTTGCTTCATTTGGCCAAATTTTCTCTCTCAGCCATTCCTCTAACCTCATATCGTCTGCTATTCCCCTCAAAAGCGTCATCGGAATGTGAGTGTGAGTATTTACCAACCCCGGCATACCTGCTTTGTTTTTTCCATCGATAATTTTTAAATCGCTTTTGTTTAAATTTTCTTTTTCTATTAAATTTTTTCCTACAATTTTCTTTATTCCATCTTCTTCCTTCTTAATCAATACATCGCAGTTTTCATAAACCTTCAAATCTTTATCAATTAAATAGGAGAGATTCTTTATTAAAATCATCTTCACTCCTCCTTCACCCTTAAATAAACATATACATCATATTCATCCCCATGCAACGCCGCGTCGTTGCATCCCGCGGAGATACCTCCTCGCTTTGCTCGGAGGTATATGAACCATTTTACTTTTCCTTTACTCTTAAATAAACATATACATCATATTCATTCCCTTCCTCATCGTATGCCTTTGTTTTCTCTCTGAAATAGTAAATTCCTTCATCCTCATAATCGTCAAATATCCTTAATTCTTCTTCAGTTATGTCCATTAAAATAACTCCTTCAACAACTGAACCTTCCTTCTTTTTAATCCCATAATATCCAATACCCTCATCAAAAAACTTTTCAAATCCAAAAATTTTTCCTTTTTTCATTTTTGGCACTCTATTTATTAACTCCTTTAATCTTTCTTCTTTCATCAACTCCCCGTATGCAAATACATTAAATTTTTTGTTTTTATGCATGGTGTCCCCTTCATTTTTTATTCAAGTTTAATCCTCAGCATTATTTAAAGAATGCATCTAACGTTAATTGTTTTGCTTTCTCTTCTTTCTTTTCTGATTTTTTGGTCTTTTTGCTTTTCTTTTCTTCTTTAACTTCTTCTTTTTGTTCTTTAGTTTCCTCAACTTTAATTTCTTTTGTTTCTTCCTTTTCCTTTTGTATTATTTTTTCCTCTACTTTTTCTTCTATTTTCTCTTTTTTCTCTTTTTCTTCCACTATTTTTTCTTTAATCTTTTTTTCTTTTTTCTCTTTCTGCTCTTCTTTTTTCTTCTTCTCTATAATTTTGAAAATTTCTGATACTAATTTTTTATCTACAATATTTTCAAGTTCTTCTTTCGTTATTCCGAAATATCTAACTAAATCAGCCCCCATCTCTATGTTATTTTCAATTATTGCCTTTAATAACTCCAAATCTTCTCTTGCTCTTTTTGATGATGCATGAGTTTTCTCTCCAATTTTTTTGAGGATTTTTTTCAGAACTTCCCTTTTTGCCTTTGTTTTTGTTAATAGGTTTAAAACTGATGGGTAACTATACTTTGTAAAGCCTCTATACTTCTCATCCTTTGCCAATGCAACACCAGCAGTCATCAATGCTGAAGCAAATTTCCAAAGTCCAAAATACTGCCTTTTATAAACCCTTCCCAAAAATATATCTGCCTTTGATAGATAATCGTAAGCTCTCTCTATGTCCTCAAGTTTTTTGTATTCGTTTGGAATATTCTCTGCCAACCATTCCTCAACTGTCTGCAAATCCTCATTACAATTCATCAGTGCCAGTGTTGCAATATCATAGTGTGTAGTTTTAAAGATAATCCTCATTGCATCAAAAATTGTCCTTTCAGTGTCTCTATCTGGTAATTTTGAAGCGATTTCTGGGCTAATCTCCCCTCCTAATGCCAATGCCTCTAAATCATTTATTGCCGCCCTTAAATCACCACCACTGTGCTTTGCTATGATTTTTAGAGTTTTTTCATCAACATCAAGACCTTCTTTTTCCGCTATTCTTTTCAAAACTGCTAATATTGTGTTTGTATGGACATTTGGGACATTTATAACTTCACAAACATCTCTTAAAGGTTTTAGTGTAGGTTTGTATATGTCATTTGCAGTTAAGATTATTGGGTTCTTTGCTTCTTTTATTACTTTAAGTATCTCACTAACTCCCCCAGAGTCCTCAGTTCCAGAGATTCCATCAACCTCATCTAATATTATTAAGATATTTTTCCCTGTTAATGATTTTGAAGAAGCAGCAGTTCCAACTATATGTCTAATCGCAGCCCTATTCCTTTTATCACTTGCATTCAACTCAATAACATCAAAACCATAATCGTTTGCCAAAGCATGGGCTAATGTTGTCTTTCCACATCCTGGATTTCCAACTAATATAATTGGTTTTGGGTTTTTTCCTTTTATATGATCCTCAATCCACTTTTTTAGTTTTTCTTTGATTTCGTTATGTCCTGCAACTTCTTTTAGTGTTTTTGGCCTGTATTTTTCAACCCATTCTAACATATAAGACACCTTTTAGAATATTTTTGTAGTTATTAATGTAGAGCTATTAATGCTGCATAATAATACCTATTTTTCAAGGATTTTAAAATCAATTGCCAAAACGTACTCTTTTGGTGCGTAGGATTTAACAATCTTTTTTTCCAAAACTTCACATTCACATTTTGATTCAAATAACTTTATGGCATCATCAAAATCCTCTCCAATTGTGTAATAATGCACAACCCCTCCTTTCTCAACAATTTCCAACGCTTTATCAACAAATTCGTGAGCGTATTTTGGAAGGTTCATTATGACCCGATTTCCTTTAACATCCACTTCCCTAACATCACTCAATATAGGAATAATTTTATGCTCCAACTTATTTAACTTGATGTTCTTTTTTAAAAGTTCTATGGCATGGGGATTTATGTCAATTGAATAAATCTTCCTTGCATTTCTGCACGCAATTGAGAACGGCCCAACTCCAGCAAACATATCAACAACCACATCATCAATACCAACCTTTTTACCTATTCTTAATCTCTCTCCTCCCAATCTTGGGGAAAAGTAGACCTTTGCAATATCAACCCACAAACGATAACCATTTTCTTTATGCATTGTTAAAGTTCTATTCTCCCCTGCCAAATGCTCCAATTCTCTAACTCTAAACTCTCCTTTAACTTCACTCTTTCTCCTAAAAACCCCTTTGCATGGGATTAATTTATATGCTATTTCTCCAATCTCCTTCCTTGTTTTTTCATCAATTTCATCAGAAATCTGCAAAATTACCAAATCCCCAACAACATCATAGGATAGAGCAATTAAACCTTCATCAATCTCTTTTCTAAATCTTTTTGATATAACTTCCCTAAAACTTGGTTTTCTTTTAATTTCCTTTGATTTCAGGTCTTTTTCAACGATTTCAATGTTTGGATTTAAATCTTTCAAATTTACATTCTTTAAATTCTCTTCATTTAATGGAATATATAAAAAATTCCCTTCCTTCACTATTTTGTAATTTTTGTTTAGTAATTTGTTTTCTAATAATAACCTTCTTGTTTTTTCTCCTTCTTTGATATGAACTTTTGCACATAAAATCAATTTCTCACCGTTTTAATGCCTTTAAATAATCTTTTAGATTGATTGGTTTTTAATCTTTTATGTATAAAATATATACGGCAAAATCATGGGTTTTACCATTAATCCATACGGCAAAACCTATGGGTTTTGCCATTAAATTTCTGAATAATCCTCATTCTTCATTAAAATTTGAAATAAATATTAACCTTAAAAATTTACCAAATTATACTAATTTCAGGATATAACAACAACCTCAAACTCATCGAAAAGTATATATAGGAGTACCTCATTTATTAAGTGAATGTGCGGAGGTGGCCCAGCCTGGTACGGCGCGGGACTGCTAATCCCGTTGGGCTCTGCCCAGCCCGGGTTCAAATCCCGGCCTCCGCGTTATACTTTTTTTATTTGAATTTAATTTTGTTCATTATGCTCGGGGAATTTTTAGATGATTATTTTATTGAATGAAGTTATCTTTGTAGATTATAAATTTATATATTCAAATATGCATATAAATTCCCATATCAAATCATTATCCTTACAAAATGAATAAAAATAAATATTGTGATAACATGAGATTAGAAATTACAAATATAAAAATAGATCATCCATTTTTTATTGTATTTATCGGACATTTGATTCTGTTTTTGTTTGCTTTTCTTTATATGATAATGTTCAAACCACCTTACGATATCCAAAACTTTATAAAAGTTATATTGGTTGTTTTAGGTTATTTAATTGCGTTTTATTTGGGGACAAGATATAATTTAAAAATAAAAAAGATCCTGATGTTAGCATTGTTTATTCTGTCCATTTTAATAACTTACGGCTCTTATGCAATAACTGATAACATATTCCTTTCTTTTCTATATGCAATTTTTGTTCTTGGTATTTTAGAGGGGTATCTAAGATACAGAGATAAAATTAATTTTAATAATTTATTCTTGTTTATTGGAATAGCATCATTTTTACTATTGGTTTCCATTAAAAAAGGGATTCCTTTGTTTAATTATAATATAAGAATGAGCATCGTTTCGGACCCATTGAGGTTAATATCCTCTGGAGCTTTAACTTATGCAGGGATTGGTAAATATTTTTTAATAGCGTTTGTAATTTTGGTTCTTTTGGGTTATAAGGTGCATGTCCTTATTTTGTGTGTATCCTACTTAATATACAAGTATAGGAAAAAATCTTTAAACGTAAGGCAAATGGTAATTTTTGGAATTCTGCTAATTTTATTTATTGGTTTTATGGGAAAGGTTATTTTAGCATCATCAAATCAAGCATGGAAATTGAATTTTATGGAGTTGATTCTTTATAGGGCGTATTTTGATATTATGGTTTTGGAGAAAATTGTGAACTATCCAGAAATACTGCTTGGAAAAATAACCTTTGTTCCAAATGGGGAGAGACTAATTGGGAAGTTACTGTTTAACTACTCCCACAATATAACCTCAACGATGTTCGGCCCACTATATTTTGATTTTGGTGTCTTTGGAGTGGTGTTTGCTTTTATATTAGGAATGATGAGCAAATTAATATATGAGAAAGGGGATGATAAAATCTATAGTATCTATGCAGGTGTGTTGTTGGCAATGTGTGAGATAGGCATTAATTATGGATTTTTAATTGTTCTTTTAGCATTGTTTTATGTTTCAAGTCGGTTAAGGAAATAAAAATAAAGAATAAAAAATAAAAATATGCTTAAATCAGTAAAAATCTACGAGGCATCACCGAGAGAAGCGAAGTTATACATCCCTTTGATGAAATCGAACCGAAGGTTCGAGCAGCGTCCACTGCAACCTTCGGTTGCAGGGAAGTTGAATATAGTCGTGTGCGGAATTGATATACGGCAAAACCTTTGGTTTTGCCATTAATTATGCATTAATGAATTTTTAAATAGTCCTTATTCCTCCTTAAAATTTGAAATAAGATATAAATCTTTAAAAATTTACCAATAGTATATTCCAAACTCTAACGCACACGACTATAACGTAGTTATTCAACTAAATCTTTGATTTCGCCTAACCAAACTGTAAGGTTTGGCTATGAAAACTGAAAGGTTTTCATTCACTTTTTAAAAGTTTCGTTTAATGTTTCAGGACAGTTAAAGAAGTGAGAAATATTATTTCTTAAACCCGTAGAATCTAAGTAAAGCAAACAAAACATAATTTAGAATTTTAGATATCGTTGAAATTAAATGATTAAACATTTAATGATTAAATATTACACTTGAGGAGGACGTCAAAATGGAAATTAGGAAATTGCCTGAAGTAAAGAAGTATCTTGTTCTTGTTGTTGATATGGATGATGACGTTGGGAGAAAGGCAAATATCACTACTCCAATTTTAGGTAGGGAAGATAACATAAAAGCAGCTATAAAGTTAGGACTTAGTGACCCTGGAGATAGTGACGTAAATGCAATTTTGGGGGGAGTTAAGTTATATGATGAATTGAAAAATAAGGGAAAGGATGTTGAAATTGCAACAATTTCAGGAGATAAGGATGTTGAATCTGAAAAATGTGCTTTGAAAATAAAAGAGCAGTTAGATTTCTTGATGTATTTGTATGAGCCTAATTTTATATATCTGGTGTCTGATGGCGCAGAGGACGAAATGGTATTAAAATATTTGGATTCAAAGGACATTTTTGTTTGGAAAAAGAGGATTGTTATTAAGCAAAATGAATCTCTTGAATCTATATATTATCTAATACAGGAATTCATAAAAAAGACGATGTCTGATTACATCCCTTTAATATTCACTTCGGCAGGATTTGCAATGATTTTGTATGCAATATTTTCTGAATTAGGTTGGAGGATAATAGTTGGTTTAATTGGACTATATGTACTATCTGAGGGTGTTGGGGTAAGGAAATTATTTATAGAAAAAATAAAAAAAGGCCAAGAAGGTATAGAATTAGGAAAAATCTCTCCAATGGGAACAGTTGTTGCTTTGCTCATATTGACTGTTGGTGCATTATATGCCTATGGAGTATCAAAAAGTGACAATCCAGTAATATTTGCAGCAAACTTTTTATATAATATTTCAAATCCTTTAACACTATCCTTATTTGTATTTATCTTAGGACATTTCATTGACAAAATCATTCATTCAAAAGAATCCATATTAAATATATTAAAAAGGTACTTTTTCTACACAATATGCCTATTCATGGCAAGAGAATTCTTAATAATATCCTCCGAATTTTTAAAAGGAAGTGAAAGCTTTACAATGTTAATGGTTCATGCGGTAGTTTATACGTCAATTATAATAATCCTATCAACAATACTATTTGCAAAGTCAAACATGCAAACAGATACAATGTAAATGGATTACAATAAAAAAATATAAAAATTAAGAGGCATAATTAAAATTAAGGAAAAATTGTTCTTTATTTGAAAATTTAATAATAATTTTAGTCATTTTAAAAAAAATATTGTGCTAAAATATAGTCTCGGACGTTAATAAATGGATAATTATCATTTTGGAAAATTATAGTCGTGTGCGTTAAATTTTAGGTGAAAACCCCTGCGGAGTTTTCACTGCTCGAACCTTCGGTTCGATGGGTATGGCTACGGTAAATTTTGTAAGATTATTAACATTGTTTCAAAAAATTAATGGCAAAACCCAAAGGTTTTGCCGTATATATTCCACACACGGCTGTAAAAAAACTCTTAGAAAATTTAATAATGTTAATATCCCAAATATTTTTATCTGGGACTATAAATGCAAAAAATTCCGCAAACAACTATAACTTAGCTTGAAAAATAAAATAGTGATATTATGTTAAGAGTTATTGGCTATGATGGAGTTGTTAAAGAAATTACATTAGATGATATAAATGAAAACTACACTTTAATATGGATTGACTGTTATGACCCATCTAATGAAGAATTGGCAAAACTTTCTAAAAAAATAGAGATAGATGTGAATGAATTAAGCATAGGGCTTGACGAGCAAGAAGTTCCAAGGGTTGAGGAAGAGGACGACTACTATCTAATAATTTACAAAGCCCCACTTTTTGAAGAAGATATTACAACAACGTCTTTTGGTATTTTTATAAAAGACAACATATTATTAACGATACACTCAGATAAAATAAAGGCAATTGGGAGATTATATAACCTATTAAAAACAAAAAGTCCAAAAATACTATTTGAGAGGGGAATAGGATTTTTTTTGTATAATTTACTTAACCAAATTACGAGGAGTTATTCAAGGATTCTTTTAAACTTAGAAGATGAGTTGGATGTATTGGAAGATAGGTTATTAGTAGAATATAACAAGCAAATAACTGAAGAAATTTTGCAATTGAGGAAAATGCTCGTTTACTTCCACAAAGCACTGATATCAAATAAGGAAGTGCTATCAGTCTTAAAAAGGAAGTATTTGCCAATTACCACACAAGAAGATAGAGCAAACTTCGAGGATTTATACTACGATACCTTACAGTTGATTGATATGGAGACAACATATAGAGAATTACTCGTTTCTATGATGGATATGTGTTTATCGTTAGAAAATATAAGAATGAACCAAGTTATGAAAATTTTAACAATGGTTACAACACTCTTTGCAGTTCCAATGTGGATTACTGGAATTTTTGGGATGAACTTTAAGTATATGCCGTTGGTTGATAGCCCCAATGGATTTTGGGTTGTGATGGGGATATCATTGCTTGTTCTGTTTGCCCTTGCGTATGTATTTGGCAGAGAAAAATGGTTCAAGTTGTGGTAAACTTGTTAATTTATTATTTTTTACTACTGCAAATCTTCTTTAAGGTGGTGAAATATGATTATTTGGCCAAATTACATAGACAAAAATAAAAGCAGAAAGGAAGGTAGAAAGGTTCCAAAAGATATAGCCATAGAAAATCCAAAATTAAAAGAGATAGAGGCTGCTTTGAAAAAAATGGGATATAATGTGAAAGTTTATAGAGATAAGTGTTATCCAAGGGAGCATTGGAGAATTTGTGGTTGTATAGAAGTAGATGCAAAAGCTCCAAAACTTCAATTTTTGAAAAAATTATGTGAGGTTATGAAAAGTCAATAAAACTTAATTTAATTTTAAATCTTTCAAATTTGCAACGTCTGTTGCCCAAACTTCATTCCCAACTCTCCTAAAATTTTCTTTGCTATCTTTTCTCCCAACAATGATGCAACTTTTTTTGGATTGTTTATTATATCCTCAACACTCCTAATTCCTGCATCATACAACTTCCTTGCTCTAGCCCTACCAACATATTTGATTTTTAGCAGTTCAATAATATCCTCTTTTGCTCCATACTCCAATCTGATTTCTAATTTTGATAATGTATCTATATTTCTATTCAATAATTTTGCAATTTCTTTTGTTGAATAAATCATCCACTTTGCCTGTTCAACCTTATACCTCAAAATTCCCGGCTCAATTTTATATTTTTTCAATATCTCATCTTCTGGAACTTCATTAATCCAATCATAAAGCATCTTTGCATTTTTAAATGCTGCTAAGTCATCATAGGTTCTATCATAAATTCCTGCCTCCTCCATCTCTAAGATTAAATCCAATTCCTCGAAACTATTAACCCTCAACAATGGCATCATTTCAAGGGTTTTTGAAATTAAATATAAATAATATAGTTCCTCATTATCCACATTTCCCATCTCTTTTAACCCATCAATTATTATCTTTGCACTTAGTGGATCTATATACAGTTCAGAAACTCTCTTCCCCAATTTTGTTGGGAAATAATCAGCTATAAAATCGTTCTCCTCTAAAAAATTAATAACTTCTTTTATATTTCTTAGAACTCCCCCTAAATTTCCATACTGGTGGGCGTAGAAGGTGTTTTTTATAAAGGATATTAAATCAAACTCATTTTCAATTTCCCTTGTGGCAATCATTCCCAGTAATTGAGTTCTTAAAACTGCTTGATTGGATAGTTTTGAGTATATATACTCTGGTTTTCCTTCCAAATACTGCTCTGCTCTTTCCAAATCTCTTTCATTTTTAACAAATATAATACCCTCCCCATAAGGGTCTAAACCCGGTCTTCCAGCCCTTCCAATGCATTGATGGATTTCCATAATTGGGATGGGTTTCATCCTTCCATTGGAGAACCTCATTAAATCCCTTACTATTGCCCTCCTACATGGGATATTTATACCTGCACTTAGCGTAGGTGTGCAACAAATAACTTTTATTAATTTATTCCTGAACCCTTCTTCAACAATTTTTCTATGCTCATAAGTTAGACCAGCATGGTGGAAGGCAACACCCTTCTCTAAACATTCTGCCAATGTTTTGCATGTTTCTGTTGGTGGATCTAAGATTGATAAAATCTCCTCTTTTAATTTTTGCAGTTCATATTTTTCACTATTTGACAAATATTTCTTTAAATTTAATTTTTTTGCTTCACTAACAGCCCCATTCTTAGAATTGCAGAATACTAAACAACAACCCCCCTCTTTAACACAATCTAAAACTAAATTCAACATTGGGTTATTTGAGAAGTTTGGCAGTTCTTTGCATGCCCCATTTAAATACATAATCTTATTTTGGAAAAAGATACCTTTCCTTAACTTCACAGGTCTCCAATTATCTATAATGAGTTCAGCATTAAGCCACTCCGCTAATTCCTCAGGATTTCCAATTGTTGCTGATAAGCCAATTATCTGCACATCTAAATTTTTTAATTTTGTTAATAAAACCTCTAACGTCCCTCCTCTCTTTTCATCATTTATCATGTGGATTTCATCAACAATAGCAACAGAAACATAGTTAAGCCAGTCAATCTCATGTCTCATAAGAGAATCCAATTTTTCTGCAGTGGTTATGATGATATTGTAGGATGATAAATCCTCCTTCTCATCATAATCCCCAATAGATAACGCCACTTTTAAGCCATATTTTTCATATTTCCTCTTAAATTCCTCATATTTTTCGCTTGCTAATGCCTTTAAAGGAACTATAAATAAACCTTTTTTGTTTGTGGGGGTTTTGTTTTCATCTAAAAGATGATTTATTAATGCCATTTCTCCGATTAGGGTTTTTCCACTCGCCGTTGGAATGCAGATTAAAAAATTTTTTTCTTTATTTAATAACCCTTTTTCAATAACCTTCTTTTGTGGAGGACGGAGCTCTTTTATGCCATTTTCCTTTAATACTTCAAAAACATGGCTATATTTTTGCATCCTTTCACCATATTAACATTAATAAAATTTAATGAGAAAATTTCCGAATTTTGCAGATATTTGCTTATTTTATAGCCTTAATGTATTAAAATCTTCTTACTTTAAATCTCAAATTAATTTTATATGGTTTAAGATATTTTTTGGATTTTAAATACTTTTTTACATTTTTTGAGAAATTTGGTGTTATTGTAGTAATACTCTTAGTCAAGTAATATTCCAAATTATTACAAGAAATTTTATAGAGGTTGTCGAAAAATACGAATACTATAAATAATAGTAATAATAATTATGAGCGGCAGAAAAACCAAAAGAAAAGGATACTGGAAAGCCTACGATAAGAGGTTTAAGATATTCAATATTAAGTACACTTATGATTTTGTTTCATTTATTATAAATATTTTACTTCCATATAAAGAAAAACGCAAAGTAGGAAGGCCTTTAGCTATAAGTTACAATGAATATATAGCTACTCTAATAATAAAACACATTTTTAGAATTAGTTTAAGAGATTTAGAAACTCTTTCCGATTATTTACATAAAAAGCATATAGATAGCTCCACATACGGAAAAGCTTTTCAGAGGATTAAAATAAGCGATTTAACTAAAATAATCGTTGGATTACACTTAATTATTGCTAATTCGTTAAAATCATCGGTTATAATTTACATAGCTGATTCCACTGGAGTCCATTTATTAAGAGTGTATTGTGAAAGAATCAGAGTTGTGAATAATGAAATAAAAAAGGTAAAGTATCGGGTTTTTGACAAAATGCACGTATTAGCTTGCTATTATAAAGATTATGGATTAATTTCGATTGTTATGGTAAAATGGGATAATGGATATAGTTCAGACAGTAAAAACTTACTAAAAATGATAAAATCTTTAGATTTTGTGAAAGGTGCGATAATATTGTTGGATGGTGGTTACGATGATGAAGATTTACTTAGAGAGTTGTTATCCATAGACCTCATTCCAATAGTTAAAACAAAAGAGTTTAAATGGGATTACGGTATTTCTAAAATCAGAAAGAAAGTTAAAAAATTGTTTGATAAGAAACTGTATAAAATTAGAGGGGTAATAGAAGCGATATTTGGAGGGCTAAAAACTAAATTTAGATTAACTCTAAATGAAAAACTACCTGAAAGTAGATGTAGAGCTACTTTAGCAGTAGCAATCGTTCATAATATTTTAACACTAATGAGAGTTATTAGTATTAGAGAGTAATATTTAAATTCATTGATGAAATAATTTTTCGACAACCTCAATTTTATAGAAAACTATATATATGAAATATCGTCATTATGTAATACTGTATTACTAAATCTTTTACAAGTGTGAAATAGTAAAAAAAGGTGAAACTATGCACATACCAGATGGATTTATGCCACTATGGGAATGCGGTGTTTTTTGGTTGATATCTTTGGCATTTATTGCGATGTCCTTAAAGTGGGCATCAAAAGAGCTTGATGAGAAAAAAGTTCCATTGTTCGCTGCTTTAGCAGCAGGTATCTTTGCTATTCAAGCAATGAACATGCCAATTCCATGGGGTACAAGTGGACATATGGTTGGTGGGGCTTTAACTGCAATAATATTTGACAGTCCATGGGCTGGAGTTTTAATGTTGACATTGGTTTTAATTGTTCAAGGTGTTTTCTTCGCAGATGGTGGATTGTTGGTTATGGGTGCAAACATCTTTAACATGGGAATTATTGGTAGTTTTGTAGGTTACTACGTATTTAAAGCATTGAAAAACATTGGAACTCCAATCGCTGCATTTGTTGCAGGATGGGCAAGCTTGTTCTTATCTGCAATAGTATGTGCAATAGAGATGGCAATCGCTGGAACATTCCCATTGGACAAAGGTCTCTACTACATGGGTCTCTACCACGCATGTATTGGAATAATTGAAGGGGCAATAACAGCAATAGTCATAGCATACCTCTCAAATGTAAAACCTGATTTAATTGGGGCAAAATCAACTGTCAATGAATAAAAAATCATCATATTAAATAAAGGTGATATTAAATGGACAACAAAAAAATTTTGTTGTATGGATTGGTAATATCTTTAATAATTGGTGTTTTGGCACCGTTCTTAGCATGTCCAAACCCAGATGGGTTAGAGAGTACGGCTGAGAAGATTATAAATGAAAAGACATTGCATCACAACCTTCAACAAATTGGTTTAGAGGAAGAGGGAACCGTTGTCCCATCTCCAATGCCAGATTACTCAATTGAAGGTATGGGTAAAGTTGGAGAGGTTATAGCAATGATTGTCGGGATTATAATAATATTGGCTGTTGCTTATGGGATAACTGTTGCTATTGCAAAGAAAAACTAAGCTTTTTATATTCTTCATTTATTTTTAATCTAAAGTGTCTATTTTAAATAAAATAAAACTATAATTTCAATAACAATTTACAATTTGGTGGTTTTATGCATATTTCATTATCATCACTTGAAAGGGAAAATTTTAAAGATAGTATAATCCACAAATTGGATGCGAGAGTTAAATTAGTTTTGACGCTCCTCATTATTTTTTATATAACCGTTTACAACAACGTATTTGCAATGTTGTTGGTTGAGGGTTATTTAATATTTCTAATAATATTGTCAAGATTATCTTTACTCTATATGTTTAAAAGAATAGCTCTTATATTGCCGTTTGGGGGAACCATTGCACTATTTCAACCATTTATTAAGGGGGATACTGTAATCTATTGCTTATTTGGCATGCCAATATATCAAGAAGGATTAACGTTTGGAATAATATTATTTCTAAAGGTCTTAGTTAGTGTCACAGGTATTGTTTTGCTATCTTCAACAACACCTATGTATGAGGTTATAAATGCAGCGAGAAAGTTGGGGCTTCCAAAGATTATGGCTATGCTCTTGGGGTTGATGGTGAGATATTTGTTTGTGATGTATGATGTCCTTGAAAACACAATAAAAGCACAAAAATCAAGGGGATTTAATAGAAAAAACTTATCCTACAAAAAAATACTCCATATATTCGGTTATACTGTAGGAAATTTGTTTTTAAGAGCTTATGAGCAGGGAGAAAAAACATACCTTGCAATGTTATCAAGATGCTATTCAAATGAATCAGATTTATTTTTACATAAAAAGAAAATTGGGGTTGAGGATCTTGCAATGATACTAATAACTATCATAGTTTTAGCTTTGGGTGTCTTTTTATTTTAATTAATAGAATTTCAAAAATTTTTAAAATATTATTTTTAACTCTTGGACGTTTTAAACTTTAAAAAGAAATTGGAATTATTTGCTAATATTTTTTAATTCTTTTTCAATCTCCCTAATTTTCTCAATGAAACTTTTAAAAAGTTTCATCAAAAAAAAAAAGAATAAGGTATTTTCGCTCAATGTCCTCTTATTTTTAATTCTTTTTCAATTTCCTTAATCTTTTCAATATTTGCTTTTGTTACAGGATATTTTGGAACTGCAAAACATTTAATCTCTTTACTTGTTGAAATCTCAAAAGTTCCTATTTCTTTTGCAATCTCTATTATTTCATTTTTGTCCATTCCAATCAAAGGTCTCAATATGGGCAATTCAATTCCTTCACTTATAGCCCTTAAATTCTTTAAGGTTTGAGATGCCACTTGTCCCAAATTATCTCCTGTAACGATAGCATCACAGCCCAAATCTTTTGCATATTTCTCCGCTATTTTTAACATAGTTCTCTTGCAGAATATACAGGTGTACTCTTCCTTGTCGAGCTTTTTAAGATTCTCTTTTATACTTTTCAACTCATCTCTAAAGTCTTTCACTACAAACCTCAAATCACAATCATAATCACTTAAAATACCTGCAAGTTTTCTTGTCTTTTTAAGCCCTTCTTCTGATAACTTTAAATGTAACAACGTAGCGTTGCACCCTCTTCTTATCATTAGATATGCAGCAACAGGGCTGTCAATACCATCAGACATTAAAACCAATACATTCCCTTGAGTTCCTACTGGTAATCCACCAATACCTCTAATTCTTTCTGTGAAAATAAATGCTCTATCCTTTAAAACTTCTATTTCAACGAGTATGTCAGGATTTTTTAAATCAACTTTTAATCCAAACTCCTCTATGATTTTCTCTCCAACAATACTATTTATTTCAGGGGATGTTAATGGGAAGTATTTCTGAACTCTCTGTGTTTTTACTGCAAAAGTTATCTCATCTTTATCAATGGATTTTAGTTTATCCTTAACAACTCTCTTTGCAGTTTTTACAATGTTGTCAATATCCAACTTACACTCGACACATGGGCTAAATGAACTTATTCCAGGAACTTTTCTTAGTAATTCAAGAGTTTTTTCAAAATCTTCCTTATTAACCTCTACTAATAACCTTGTGTGCAATATACTAACATCTGGGTGTATATCATATTTTTGAAGGAGTTTTCTTATACTCTTTGCAAGGAGTTCCTCAAATCTCTTCCTTGTTTGTTTTGACTTTGTCCCAATTTCACCGTATCTAACAATAATCTTTTCCAAAATACCACCTGTTAAACTCTTTCATTTTTATTTATCCTATGCAACTTTTAATTAAAAAATTAATTAAAAAATTAAAAAATTTTGATGGTTTGTAGTAAAATTATAGTCGTATGCGTTAGAAGGGTTTTTTGGCAAAATCCAAGGGATTTTGCCGAATATCTTTTGGCAAAACTGAAAGTTTTGCCGTATATAAAGTCATAAAGATTTATGCCTTATTTCAAATTTTAAGGAAGGATTATTGCCATTTAATGCCTTAATTCCCATCATGTATTTAAATATTTATAGATGTTAATTAATTTTTTCCATCTTTTTAACAGTATTGCTTTTTTAATAATAAAACTACTATAAATAATATTAATTAGTAATACTTTTGTATTCATGTCATACCCAAAAATCTTGGCATTATAACGTTGTGGTGTCTTTAATATTTAAAGTATATTGATTTAGTTATATATTTATATGTTTGATGGGGACTATGATTAAGGGAAAATAAAAAGTTAAAAAATTTATATCTAAATTGATATAAAATTTATTAAAAAGTTTTGGTGATAAAAATGGCTACATTGTTAGAAGAAGGTATTTGCATTATTAAGGATAAAGAAGTGGCTGAAAAACTATTAAATGATTTAAAATCAAAACACACTGATTGGAGAGAAATTAAAAAGAGAGCAGAAAGATTTAGGAAAAAACTGGAAGAGGGCGAAAGATGGTTAGAGAAGATGGAATTATAGTTCCACTAAAAAGATTATTAGAAAAATATGATGAAGAAAAAGTAAAAAATTTACTAAATAATTTTAGTTGTTCTAAAAATCCTGATGTTGAATTATTTTTAAAAAATACTGCAATATTGTTTGAAAAATTAAATAAAAGTAGAACCTATCTAATTTTCAAAAAAGATACTAAGGATATTTTAGCATACTTTACCTTAGCACTATCTATTTTAAAAATTGTTGATGAAGAAATATCAAAAAAGACGTTAAAAAAGTTAGATGGCATCTCTAAAGAAAAGAAAGAATTTTCTATCTATCTTATTGGACAACTGGGAAAAAACGATAAATTTTGGGATGAAATTAAGGGGGATATAATACTACAAGAAGCAATAGATACACTATGTAATGCAAATGAGCTTGTTGGGGGAAGGATAATCTTGGTAGAAACTCTAAATAATGAAAAGTTAATTAAATTTTATGAAAACAATGGCTTTAAAATTTTACAAAAAAGAAAAGACAAAAAAATTGATAAAGAAACAAATAATGAAATTATAATAGAGTATGTCCAGATGTATAAGATAATTTAATCAATTAACAAAAATAGGGGTTAAAATGGGGTTCATTCAAACAATCCCAATCTACAATAATAAGCCCAATATTCTACCTTATGAGAAAACAGTATTAGAGTTATTCAAAGAAAAGATAAACAAAGCCCTAAAAGAAAATAAAAAACTATCTATTTACTGTGCTGTTGGATATTTCTTTTTTGAAGGTTTAACTGAATTAATTATAGAACTTTCGCAAGTATATTTGAATATTTAATTATAATCACTACATTAAGTATATCTATTGTAATCTCATACTGTTATTTTGAATAACAAAAAATTTGTTTATGCTAAAAAAGAAACGTTATGTATTTTCAGAATGAATATATTTCACCCCTACCTTTCCAAAAACGGAAAGGTGATATTCTATATAATGAATATCTATTTATGGGTTTCAAAGAATTTTAGGATTAAAATTGCCTCTTTGATAATAGGGGTTTCATAGGAGCCCATAAAAAATTAAACCATAGAGTTGTGGAAAATTTCATAGTCCTTTTATATTTAAGGTCTTTTTCATAATTAATCCAAATATTTAAATATATTTACAAAACTCCTAAATTAAAAAATTTTGATGGTTTGTAGTAAAATTACATTAGTTGCATCCAAACAGAATAGATGCTTTCTTAAATTTTTTAATAAATTTGATTCCTAAACTCTCTCATCCCTACTCATTGCTATAATTCCATTGATTATTGAAACTGCCACTGGTGTTCCTCCCTTTGGTCCTATGGTTGTTATTGAAGGAACATCAGTTTTCCTCAGCAGTTCTTTCGATTCACTCGCCTGAACAAAACCTACGGGAACTCCAATAACAACTCTTGGCTTTATATTCTCTTCATTGATCATCCTTATAACTTCCAACAATGCAGTTGGGGCATTTCCAATAACAACAATCCCGTCATCTATCAAATCTTTTGCAATCCTTATTGAGGCCACTGCCCTTGTGATTTGTTCTTTCTGTGCAAGTTCATAAGTTTTTCTATCATTTATAAAACAATATGTATTATTGTATCTTATTCCCGCTTTTATCATGTTTATATCTACTACTATGGGCTTGTTTTCTTTTATTGCTTTGACTCCTTCCTCTACTGCATTATCTTTAAAATATATCAACTTTGCGTATTCCTCATCAGCAGTTGCGTGGACTACCCTCTCAATAATGCTTAATTCTTCTTTTGAGTAACTATTTATTTTATCCCCTAAAACATTCCTTATTTTATTCTTTACGATTTCTCTGGATTTTTCGGCAATGCTTATTCCCTCTTTTGTTATTGCTCCCATAAACTCATGAAATTTCAACATAACGACCTCCAACCCATAGTCGTGTGCGTTAGAAGGGTTTTGCAGCTCGAAGCTTCGCTTCGATTTCATCAAAATCGGATGCACTGCCTCGCTACGCTCGGCAGTGCCTCTTAGATATATTATAGCCATGCGTTAGAATTTGAAATATGGCTACAATAAATTTTTTTAAGATTATTTAGCATTATTTCAAATTTTAAGGGAAGATAACCACTATTTGAAATTCATAGGCATATAAATAAATTATGGCTATATTTACCCTTTTACTCTTAAAATAATTTTCTCCTCTGCGTTATCCTCTTTTATATGCACTAATTCTATTAAATCATCAATAATTGATGAAACATCAAACTCCAAAGTCCCCAAGAGGTCGTTGTCTGTATCAACTCTAAAGAATCCATCACTTGCAACCACTACAGTCCCTTCAACATGGACCCTACCAAAATACACTTCAATGTAATCCCCTTCTTCAATATTCTTGTGCATATACTCTAGAATTTCTTCGGGATCAACTTCCTTTTCAATACACATTTTTGGTGCAAAATGCCCTTTCATTTTAAACCCTCCAAAATTTTTTAAGATTTTAATAGTCCTTTTCACTCAACCTAATTAGCCTCTCGACTCCTCTTATTTCTTTTATAACTTCAGCAACCTCCTTTGGAACTAAAGGTTCCCATTCTTCTCCATTTAACATCCTTCTCCTAATCTCAGTTCCAGAGTATTCTTTTCTGTTAAACATCTCTGGTTTTTTAACCATATATCCTCTCTCCTCAAATAACTCCCTAACAAGTGAATTTCCTGAGTAAACCACGTCAAAAGGAGGTGTTAACGCCTCAACATAAGAGACCCAGATTGCATTGAACTCAATATCATTTATTGGGATTACATAATATTGAAAATCAAAATTTTTCAATGTTTTTGTTATCATCATTATTCTCTCTCCTGCAGTAAATGGGTTATCAAGGGTGTGGCTTTTTTGAGCACTTCCGATACCTATTATCAGCTCATCCACTTCCTTAGATATCTTCTTTATAACATTTAAATGTCCATTGTGGAATGGTTGGAACCTCCCAATAATAAAACCTCTCATAACCTCACCACTAAACCTAATGATTTATAGTTGATACGTAATTTTACAATAAAGAATATCTAAGATAGTATGCTCCACTTTGATCGGTACACTCTCTCTTTGATAAATCTTTTTAAGAAGTTTCATTATAAAATTTAGTAATGCCTATAATTTTTGTGTTTATGATTATGTAATCCTAAAATCCGTATCACAATTTTTAAATAATTAAATAATTATAAAACTGTTAAGTTATAAGTTATTAATTTATAAATAATGAGAATGGGAATTTTTATTTAACACCCTTTATTTATAAATTCCTTGTGGTGATAGTTCATGTTTTTTAAAAAACTATCAACAATTGAAAGGATATATAACATTGGATTGGAACTGAACCATTTGAGTGAAATCTTTGAAAAAATAACCAAGTTTCTAATAGAGTTTGAAGAAGATATAATAAAAACATATGCATCGAGTGTCCTAAATGAGATAACAGTAGAGGACATAATGACAAAAAATGTTTTGACCGTTCCAGAAGATATGGACTTGGAAAAATTTGAAAAACATATTAGAGAACATAAGCATTTGGGTTATCCTGTTGTTGATAAAGATGACAACATTCTTGGTATTGTCACCTTCAATGATTTAAAAAAGATTGGAAGGGAATTATTTAAAAAATTTAAAGTTAAAGATGTAATGACTCCTGAGGACAAGTTAATAACCGTATCTCCAAAAACAAGTGCAGCAGATGTCCAAAAAATCATGTGGAAGAATGATATTGGGAGGGTATTGGTTGTTGATGAGGATAACAATTTACTGGGAATTGTAACTAAAAGTGACTTGTTGAGGGCATCAGTGATTCTACTAAATGAAATGCCAAAAATAACAGAATGCAAACACATAACAAACTTCTATTTTTACGATAGTGATATGTCAAAGGTAAATAAACTTGCTGATGATATGGTTGTATTGCTTGGTGCGAGGGGATATGCTGTATCAGAAAAAGAAGGGTATATTGAAATACAAACAAGAGATTGGGAACCACTTGCAAAAATAATGAAGAGCAAGAATAGAGTAGATCATATCTCAATAACAACAAAAACATTAAACATACTTGACGAAAAAATTGTTAAAGAAATCATAGACCTCATTGAAAAATATTCATTTGAAGAGATTATAATAACCGACCACATAACATTAATTAATGAGAGGTCTTGCATTATGAGGATAATAACTGATATAACATCATTTAGAGAAAGCAAAAAGACCTTTGGAACTGTAACCATTAGAATAGACTTCTAAGAAATAACAACATGATGAGGTGATAAGATAAAGGTGCTTGGGATAGATATATCTGGAAGACATGAAGTATATGGGAAATTCTTAAGGCTCTACGCAGGGATTTTGGCTGAGATATCAGCAGATAGAGTAATACATGTCGAAAAGATTGAGGTGCATTACTCAGAGAGTACAACACAGACACCAAAGGATATAATAAAAGAGGTTAAAGAATTAATGAGTAAAATAAAAGGAAATTATGACTATATTGTTTGTGAAAAGGGGGAATTTTTTAGAATCCCAAAAGAACATGTTTCCAGTTTGTTGGGGAAAGAGGTAATTCATCCAAAAACATTGGGGGAGTTAGAGCTAATAAATATTGCTCACCATGTATCATACTCATGTAGAAAATTATTGTTGAAGGAATTAGATTTGAACAATGGAGAATCAGAATGAAATTGTGGAACAATCTGAATAATTTATTGTAAAATTCATTAATAATTATTTTATAGTAATTTTCAACTTATTGTTCATGAATTGTTTGTGAAAATCCCCATCTTTATCAAGTTATTTTGGTGAAAAAATGTATGAAATTGTTAGATATGAAGGAGGAGTATACAAGAATAATATTTTAAAGGAATGGATTGAAGATATCGGTGGCTTTGTTATTCAAGAGCATGTCATGCAGTTAGATGTTTATATGACCGTTGCTTTGCCCCAAAGTGAGATTGAGGCATTTAAAGAAGAAGCAAAGAAATATAAAGGGAAAGTAGTTGAGACACCATTGGCAGGGATTGAGATAGCAGTTGTTGCCCCAAGTTTGTCAAGGCATCACTTGCCACACACTGCATGTGATATATCTGAATATGTTAGGAGATTTGGAGCAAAGCCAAATATGATAGGTCTTGCACATGGGGCAGGGAAAAGTATAAGTAGAATTAGCGAGAGGGAGAAGAAACTCATCGAAGAGCATGATATTGCAATATATGTAATGGGTAATTTTGCAAATTGTATAAAAGACAAAACACACTTATTTGATGTGGATATTCCAGTAGTTGTAACTGGAGGGCCGGAGGAGTTAGATATCCCTTATCCATATGTTGGAAACTTAGGTAGGAGAGCACATAGGTTGAGACATGGGGAGGAAATTAGGGCATTGAGAAAAATGATAGACGTTGTTACAGAGTTGATAAATGAGAGGAGAAAAGAACTCTCTTACGATCCCCCAATTGTGCCACCAGTTGTCGTTAAGGACGAGATTGAGAAAAGAGTGGAGGAAGTATTTAACATACTCTCCCCAATGCCCATTGTTACACAACTTGATGGTTTAAGGATTAAAATGGATTATGACAAATACAAAGATAAAATTGCAAATGTTAAAGTAGGAAATTATGTTTTAAAAGATATTGCATATATAACAAGGTCTATGATGAAAAACTACATTCTTGTAAAGATAAAACCAAAATCGGAAGTTGAATTTGAGTTAGGCAAATAGTTGGAGGGAGATTATGGAAAATAGCAACGACAACCAAATAATAGAGATGCCAATACCCCCTGGGTTACCACAATCCATTATTGCCAGATTGTTGGAAATGTGTAATGTTAAGTTTGACCTTAGAAAAGATGAAATTCATGATGTAAAGTATCCTGTTTTATGTGGAACATTGGAGGATTTAAAAATAGCAAAGGAATACTTGGAGTTGGTTACAGAAACAAAATTAGCATTGAGGGAAATAGCAAGATTGGCAAGAAAATTCAAAACAAAAGTGAAACTATATACCAATGATGATGAATATAGATATATTTTAGAGATTATTGCAAATGATATAGCAAACAAAGATAAGATTGAAATTGTTGAAGAAGAGCCAGAAGGAGAATGTGAAGTTATAAAGGTTCTTGATAAAGAGGTTAAGGTTTACATTTAGCTCTTTTTCTTAATTTTATCTTGTATCATTTTAATACCTTTTATTAATCATTTATTTGAAATTCATTAGTGTGCCTTAATTCTCATCATATATTTAAATATTTATATATGTTAATTAATTTCTCCCATCTTTCTAACAGTATTCTTTTTTAATAAGCTATTGGAAATATATTCAAAGTATATTGATGTAGTTATATATTTATATATTTGATGGGAACTATGGTTTACAATATCATCAAAATTAATTCCCTAACAATCTTTGCCGCTGCAATAGCAGTAATCCCTCCAATATCATAATGCGGAGATACCTCAACAACATCAAAACCAATAATCCTATCGTTAACTTCTTTTAAATTATATAGGGAATTCAATAACTCTCTTGTTGAAAATCCACAAGGTTCTGGTGTTCCTGTTCCAGGGGCAAATGCAGGGTCTAAAACGTCAATATCAACAGTTAAATATATTGGTTTATCTAAATCCTTAATTTCTTTTACATCTTCCTTACTCATTAACTCCATGGATAATTTTGTATTTTTTGCAAATTCCCACTCCTCTCTATCCCCACTCCTAATCCCAAATTGGTAGATGTCTTTTGTTAATTCATAGCATCTCCTAATAACACATGCATGGGACAACTTGTTCCCCAAATACTCATCCCTCAAATCACAATGGGCATCAAAGTGCAAGACCACCAAATCTCCATAGATATCCTTCGCTGCCTTAACAACAGGGTAGGTTACTGAGTGTTCTCCTCCAAGCATTATTGGAATTTTTTCGCTCTTCATTATGTCTTTTGAGGCTTGATATATCCTCTCAAATGTTTCTTCCTGACTTCCATAAATAAAAATGTCCTGCATATCGCAAAAATTGCAATCAACCAAATCCTTCCTTAAAATTGGGCTGTATGTTTCCAATCCCCATGACGCCTCTCTTATTGCCTTAGGACCGAATCTTGTCCCTGCTTTAAAACTTGTAGTTCCATCGTACGGGATTCCAAAAATAACTGCATCTGCATTTTCAAAGTCATCACTTGCACATATAAACTTTGTATAATCCTCAAAATATTCCATTCTATCCCTCACTAATATGGTAAAATATTATATCAAAAATATTTGCAAATCCGCCTATTAGGATTAAAATTTGCACATAACCATAAGTAAAAGAATGGTTAATATAAAAATGTTTTTAGAAAATTTAGCACAATTCTCCAAATAAGCCAAATGTCTTAGCGTCGGTTATCTTTATCTCTTTAAATGTTCCAATTTCTGCATTCTTATTAAATCTAACAACTTTGAAATTGTGCGTAATTCCTTTACCTTCCTCAGTTACTAAAACTCTCATCTTCTTTCCAATGTATTTTTTATTATTCATATAACTTAACTCTCTTCTCAACTTATCAAGAATCTCAGACCTTCTTTTTCTTATTTTTGTATCAATTTGTTTCATCCTTGCCGCTTCTGTGTATTTTCTCGATGTATATTTGGCCCCATGAATGTAATCTGGTTTTAACTTTCTTAAAACTTCGAGTGTGTTCTCAAAGGCTTCTTCTGTTTCTGTTGGAAAACCAACAATAATGTCCGTTACAAAAGTTAAGTCCTTTATCTTTTTTCTAAATTCATTTACAATTGAGATGAACTCATCAACTGTATATTCCCTCTTCATTGCCTTTAAAACATCATCATCCCCACTCTGCAATGGTAAATGTAAGAGTTTAGCAACCTTCTCATCCTTATATGCTTCAATTAAATCATCTAAAATATTCTCTACATTCTTAGCGTGCATCATACCTATTCTCATTATGAATTCTCCTTCAATACTACATAAGTCATTTATTAAGTTTGGGAGGTTATCGTTCCTATCAAATCCATAGCATGCAGTATCTTGCGCAGTTATCAATAAACATTTTGTTCCAGAGTTTATTAGTTCTTTTGCCTTCTCTACGAGTTTCTCTCTACTGTATGAAACCAATCTTCCTCTTGCTATTTTTACAATACAGTATGAGCAGTTTCCTATGCATCCCTCACTTATTGGAAGTGGAGTTATCAATGAAGGGGATAAATATTTAAGTTTCTCCTCTAAGTTTATATCTTTTTCAATGGAGCTTTTTTCAATAAAGTGTTTATAAAGAATCTTTCCGGATAAATGTGCTTCTCTTGGCATAATTAAAAGATCTGCCAAATTTTCAACCTTCTTTTTAAGTGCCTTTGCTAAACAGCCAGCCACAACAACCTTTTTATTTAATGATTTGAAGTAATTTATTCGTGCAAACATTCTGTTCTCAGTTTCCAACCTAACAACGCAAGTGTTTATAATTACTAAATCCGCATCCTCAATATTACTTGTTATCTCAAAACCATAATCCCTCAATGAATTCTCTATGATGTTTGTGTCTGCCGTGTTTAATGTGCATCCGTATCCTTCAACATAAACTTTCATATCCACCACCAAGTTTATTTATAATGACAAAAATATTTAGAACATTAACCATCATTAAATTTCTAAGAAGTTTTATTTATCACAATAAAAATTTGACTTTAAATAAATGATTATTTGAAATTATTGATTATATAAATGAGTTTAAAAATTAATGGCAAAACCTAAAGGTTTTGCCGTATTTTTTTAATCTCCGAGAGAAATACCAAGTGAAGCAAGGTATATATCATTTGGATGAAACCAACCATAAGGCCCGAATTGCAAAATCCCGAAGGAATTTGTTTAATCGGAGCTCCGAAGGAGCGAAGAGCTGCAAAATCCGTAAGGATTTCGCTCAATTTTAAAAGTTTCGGTGAGAATATGAAAGCGAGTGAGAGTGTTTATAAAGCAATTAAAAAATCAGGAATTGATTTTATAGCAAGTGTCCCATGTGCAAATTTAAAAAATTTGCTAAATTATATTTATAACGATAAAGAAATTCTCCATGTTCCAGTCACAAGAGAAGAAGAAGGTTTTGGTGTTTGTGCAGGGGCACATTTGGCTGGAAGAAAAACAGCATTGTTAATGCAAAACTCTGGGTTAGGGAATTCTATCAACGCTATTGGTTCTTTGTGTAAAGTTTATGGTATCCCTCTACTTTTAATAATCAGCCATAGAGGAGATTTAAAAGAGAAAATTCCTGCACAAATTCCCATGGGGCAGTGGACAAAGAAACTTTTAGACGTTGTTGGAATTCCTTACTACTGTCCAAAGACTCCAGAAGAGGCATATAAAATTATACCATATGCATCAGAATTTTCCATTAAAATGGGGTATCCTGTGGCGGTTTTGTTGGATGCTTTGTATTGGGAATATGATAGCATATAAAGTTTTTGTAACTATCCAATTATATAAATAATTGACTATATAAATGTATTGGTATCACCAAAAATTTATACTATTTCCTGCCTTAGTTGATGAAAACTTTATTAAAAAGTTAGATATTGCTGGTGTTGTAAATGGTTAAGGTAAAAATTTGTGGGATAACAAATAAGGAGGACATGGCTTACATTTCCCAAAAAGTGCATGCTGTTGGAATGATTATCGATGTGCCTGTAGAAACGCCAAGAAAAATATCATTGAGCAAAGCGGTAGAATTAAAGAAGTATGTATGCCCATTCACGTCAATTGTTGCTGTTATGATGCCAGAGAGTATTGAAGAAGTTTTGAGGGTTGAGAATGCCCTAAAACCAAATGCTATACAACTACATGGTCATGAGAGTGTTAAATTTTTGAAGAAATTAAAAAATTTGAGAGAAAATGGAGAAATAAATTCAAAAATAATAAAAGTTCTACACGTCCCAAAAGAAAACCCTAACTTAGATAACTTAATAAAAACTGCAAAGGAATATGAAAAGTATTGTGATGCTTTATTGGTTGATACAAAAATAGAAAGGATAAAAATTGAAGGAAAGACCCACGATTGGGAAATCTCTAAAACTATAAGAGAAAGTATAGAAAAACCATTAATCTTAGCAGGCGGTTTAAATAAAGACAATGTCAAAAAAGCCATTGAAATTGTTAAGCCGTTTGCCATTGATGTTTCTTCCTCTCTTGAAAGTGAGAAAGGTAAAAAAGATTTTAAAAAAGTTGATGAGTTTTTAGATGTTGTGAAAGCATTATAATAATAAAAATTCTTTTAATTTTTTTGTTTAAAGTTTTCATGTTCGTTTTGCATGTTTATTCTTATCCTAATAACTTTTAATGCTATAGCACCCATTAACGTTGCTAACCAATATGATATAAACCTATCCAACAAAGTCCCAACCGCAGCAATTGAGGATGGGACATTTAAAACTGAATATGTTGCAATCATAACTGTATCTGATGTCCCCAATCCCCCCGGGAGTGTTGGCAATATCCCCACAAGAAGAGAAATCAAGTATGTTGCTGCTATAACAAAAAATGGAGCAAAATATGAAATGGACACAAATATTATATAAACTCTAAAAATATCGAGTATCCACCACAATAGCGATAATATCCCACACACAATAAGTTCTTTTTTCCTACCCTTAAAGAACAACAAACTATTTTGGAATTCTTCTATGGATTTATTTATCTTCTCCTCATCAAATGTCTTTGATGAAAATTTGCTAATCAACTTTGTAATTTTTAAAACAATTCTAAATGCCAATCTTTTATGCATTAGGATATAGATGCTTAAGATTGTCAAACATAGAATAAGAAACCATACCAAGATGAATATTTTAGCATACATTATGCCATTAATTAAGAAATATAAAATGACTATTGAAGTTAACAGCAAAAAAACGGCACTATCTAAAAGTCTCTCAACGACTACTGTGGAGAACGTTATGTGATATGGGATGTTTTCCAACTTTGATAAATAATATGCCCTAAATGGCTCACTACCCCCTTTCATTGATGGGGTTATGTTATTTATAAATTGTCCCATGAGAATTAGGAGGAAGAGGTTTTTAAACTTTGCATTAAATCCAATTATCCTTATTAGATACTTCCATCTTATAACAAGAGCAACCAACGTGAATAGGTATATAAAGAACGCTAATGTAAAACATACAGGATTCGTTTTCATCAATACTTCTATGATTTCATAAATCCCTATGTAAAAAATTATGGCAAATATTATTAAAATTCCTAATATAAAAAATAGAAGGTTCCTCAAAATTTTTGTTTTAGATTTATTTGCCATGTTAACCCCAATATAACTTTTATCTTAAAAATTTTAAATTTAATTAAAAATTAAAGAAGAAATAAAAATAAGAGTTTCAAAATTTTAGATATAGTCGTGTGCGAAATATATACGGCAAAACCTTCGGTTTTGCCATTAATCCATACGGCAAAGCCCTTTGGGTTTTGCTATTAATTTTTAGACTTATTTATGCGTTAATGAATTTTTAAATAATTGTTATCCTTCATTAAAATATACGGCAAAACCTTTTTAGGTTTTGCCAAAAAATTGAAATAACACATTAATCTTAAAAATTTACTAATGCCATATCCCAAATTATACGGCAAAATCATTTAGATTTTGCCAAATATCTCTAACGCACACGACTATAATTTAGACAATGTATTTAATAATTCTTGCGAATGCTGGCCTTGTGATAAATACACCAATTAAAACCCCTGCTATTGTTGTTATTGCAAACCCTTTAAGCATTCCAACCCCCATGACAAATAAAGGTGTCATTGCTGCAATTGTTGTTCCTGCTGCTGCAAATATAATGAAGAACGCTCTTTTTATACTTTTTTTGAGTTTCTTTGTCCCTTTCAGTACTTCATCAGTTATGACTATTTGGTCATCTACACCCGTCCCTACAGCCGCAATAATACCTGCAATTGATGCTAAATCAATCTTCCAATCAATTAAGGAAGCAAAGCCTAATATCAACAAAATCTCTGATGCACATGTGAATAAGATTGGTAGTACAATTTTTGGTTGCTTATATCTTACTCCAACCACAAGTCCAACAGCAATAAATGCCAACAAACCAGCAATCAATGCTCCTTTAACAAATTCCTTTCCAAGTGTTGGGGATATGGAGCTTACATATTCAATCTCAACTTTAACCGGTAAAGAACCTGATTTCAATGCTGTATAAATTGCCATCGCTTCGTCTTCTTCTTCTTTTGTTGGTGGATAAGGCCCAACAGTAATAACCTGTCTTGGATGTGGTTTACCATCGGTAAGTTCTTCTGCTAGCACTGGAGCACTTATCAACTTTCCATCCATGTAGAGCTCAACTCTGTGATACGCTTTTCCTTTTGCCACTTCTGCAAATTTCTTAGCCCCTTCTAATGTTAATTCAAACGGCACACCATAAGCCCAAGAATTTCCTTGTGGTATTTTTTGAGGAATTTCTACACTTTTGACGTCTTTTCCTGTATAAGCAGTTATGTTATCAATTTTTGCAACAAAAACTCCCTGTTTACTCAAAATTTTCTCTATTCTTTCCAAATCAGCACTTTTTGGAATTTCAACAATGATTTCGTCATTTCCCCTTGGATAAATTCTAACGTCACTTAACCCATTTGCATTCAACCTTTTTCCAAGAATATCAACAGTCAATGTTATTTCCTCATCAGTCATTGGTCTTTCAGATTTTAATACAATTATAGAACCCCCACTTAAATCAATACCAAGAGAAACGCCTTTAAATGCTATTAGCAATATAGAAGCCACGAGAGAAATTAAGAGTATTAATATTTTGCTATCTTTTAAAAGTTTCATACTATCTCCTCAAGGATTTTATTGAAAGTTTTATGCCATTTTGCAAAAATATGAATGTAATTAAATGTTCATGAAACATAGCATTAATTGAGTTTTAAGATAATAATATTGTGACACTCATTCGTAAAACTACCATAAATGCACAAACACAATAAGGTATTAGAAATTTATAAAACATAGTTATTAGGACATTTTTAACTTATATTTAAATTTTTTCTTGAGGTTGTCGAAAAATACGAATACTATAAATAATAGTAATAATAATTATGAGCGGCAGAAAAACCAAAAGAAAAGGATACTGGAAAGCCTACGATAAGAGGTTTAAGATATTCAATATTAAGTACACTTATGATTTTGTTTCATTTATTATAAATATTTTACTTCCATATAAAGAAAAACGCAAAGTAGGAAGGCCTTTAGCTATAAGTTACAATGAATATATAGCTACTCTAATAATAAAACACATTTTTAGAATTAGTTTAAGAGATTTAGAAACTCTTTCCGATTATTTACATAAAAAGCATATAGATAGCTCCACATACGGAAAAGCTTTTCAGAGGATTAAAATAAGCGATTTAACTAAAATAATCGTTGGATTACACTTAATTATTGCTAATTCGTTAAAATCATCGGTTATAATTTACATAGCTGATTCCACTGGAGTCCATTTATTAAGAGTGTATTGTGAAAGAATCAGAGTTGTGAATAATGAAATAAAAAAGGTAAAGTATCGGGTTTTTGACAAAATGCACGTATTAGCTTGCTATTATAAAGATTATGGATTAATTTCGATTGTTATGGTAAAATGGGATAATGGATATAGTTCAGACAGTAAAAACTTACTAAAAATGATAAAATCTTTAGATTTTGTGAAAGGTGCGATAATATTGTTGGATGGTGGTTACGATGATGAAGATTTACTTAGAGAGTTGTTATCCATAGACCTCATTCCAATAGTTAAAACAAAAGAGTTTAAATGGGATTACGGTATTTCTAAAATCAGAAAGAAAGTTAAAAAATTGTTTGATAAGAAACTGTATAAAATTAGAGGGGTAATAGAAGCGATATTTGGAGGGCTAAAAACTAAATTTAGATTAACTCTAAATGAAAAACTACCTGAAAGTAGATGTAGAGCTACTTTAGCAGTAGCAATCGTTCATAATATTTTAACACTAATGAGAGTTATTAGTATTAGAGAGTAATATTTAAATTCATTGATGAAATAATTTTTCGACAACCTCTTATAATCAATAAATTTCAAATATAGTTGTGTGCGTTAGAAATTTAGGCGAAAACTCCTGCGGAGTTTTCGCTGCTCGAAGCTTCGCTTCGATGAACATAACTTTAATAAAATTTATGGAGTATTAAACACTCAATTTCAAAATTTAAAGGAGGAAAAATGACCACTTAAAATTTTATAAGTTTTTATAATAAGTTTAAAAAAATTCGCACACAACTATAATCGTTATGCATTCATTAAAATTTGAAATAACGCATTAACCTTAAAAATTTACTAATAGCATATTCCAAATTATACGGCAAAACTTTTAGTTTTGCCAAAAGATATACGGCAAAATCCCTTGGATTTTGCCAAAAAACCTTTCCAACGCACACGACTATATATTTTTTAGGAACACTTATATTTTCGGTGAGAACATGGGCATTGAAGAAGAAATTAGGAGGATTGAAGAGGAATTAAAAAACACCCCATACAACAAAGCTACTCAAAAACACATTGGAAGATTGAAGGCAAAACTTGCAAAATTGAGAGAAGAACAGAACAGACAGAGGGGTGGTGGAGGCGGTCATGGTTATGCCGTAAAAAAATCAGGAGATGCAACAGTAGCATTTGTTGGATTCCCATCAGTTGGGAAATCAACCCTACTAAATAAATTAACAAATGCTCATTCAGAAGTTGGGGCTTACGCATTTACCACATTAAAAATAGTCCCCGGAATTATGGAATATAAAGGGGCAAAGATCCAAGTTTTGGATGCTCCGGGTATTATTACAGGAGCTTCTTCTGGTAAAGGTAGAGGAACTGAAGTTTTAGCAGCGGTGAGAAGTGCAGATTTGATATTGCTTGTAGTTGATGTTTTTTCATTAGAGCATTTACCAGTTATTGAAAAAGAGTTGTTTAATGTTGGTATTAGATTGGATCAACAGCCACCAGATGTGAAAATTGTTAGAAAAGAGAGAGGAGGAATAACAGTAAACACAACAGTCCCATTAACTCATTTAGATGAGGAGACCATAGTGGCAATTTTGAATGAATACAAAATACACAACGCAGATGTCGTTATAAGGGAAGACATAACCGCAGACCAACTTATTGATGTTATCATGGGCAATAGGGTTTACATCCCATCATTAGTTGTTGTAAATAAGATTGATTTGGCAACTGAGGAGCAATTGAAGGAGATTGAAGAGAAATTAAAGGATAGACCTCATGTTCTTGTATCGGGGCATAAAGAAATTAACCTTGATAAATTAAAGGAAGCTATATATAACACACTTGGATTTATAAAGATATATTTAAAACCTCAAGGAAAGAAACCTGATTTTGATGAACCTCTCATTATGTTGAGGGGTTCAACTGTTAGAGATGTGTGTAACAAATTGCACAGAGATTTCGTTGAGAACTTCAGATATGCCCAAGTTTGGGGTAAATCAGCAAAACACCCTGGGCAGAGGGTTGGATTAGACCACGTTTTGGAAGATGAAGACATTTTAACGATTGTTATAAAGAGAAGCAAGTAAAAATTTGGCAATGTGGTTGTAATGAATGAGGAAACATACAATAAAATAATAGAAGCGGGTAAAATAGTATCTAAGGTAAGAGAAGAGGCAATAAAGATGATAAAGCCAGGAGTTAAGTTGTATGATGTGGCAGAGTTCGTTGAGAATAGAATTAAGGAATTGGGTGGAGAACCAGCATTCCCGTGCAATATTTCAATAAACAATATTGCTGCCCATTACACTCCATGTCATAATGATGATAAAATATTTGGAGAGAATGATGTTGTAAAATTAGATTTAGGAGCTCATGTTGATGGGTATATTGCAGATACTGCCATTACTGTTGATTTATCAAATTCCTATAATGATTTAAAAAAGGCAGCAGAGGATGCATTAGAAACGGTAATTAAAGAAATAAACCCCCCAATGAATGTTGGTGAAATGGGGAGGATTATTGAAGAAGTTATTAATAGTTATGGATATAAGCCAATTTCAAACCTCTCTGGGCATGTTATGTATAGGTATGTTCTGCATTCAGGTATAAGCATTCCAAATGTTAAAGAGCGAACTAATGATGTTGTTGATGTTGGAGATTTGGTTGCAATTGAGCCATTCGCAACTGATGGGTTTGGAATGGTTAAGGATGGGAGTGTTGGGCATATATATAAATTTATAACCTCAAAACCTATGCGATTACCTACTGCAAGAACATTATTAAAGAAGATAGAGAAAGAATATCCTTATTTACCATTTGCCGAAAGATGGGTTGTCAAAGAAAATCCAAAATTCAAAACAGCATTAAAGAGTTTGATTATGGCAGGGTGCGTTTATAGTTACCCTACCTTAGTTGAGAGAAACAATGGAATGGTTACACAGGCAGAACATACAGTATTGATTACTGAAAATGGTGTTGAGGTTGTAACTAAATAAACCTGCACTTTCAAATGAATAATATTTTTATTTTACTACAAAAACTATTGGTTGTTTGCGTTATAAAGGTTGAAAACTTAATCAAAATTAAAAAGATGAATTATGCCTTATTTAAATAATTTTGACCTCTTTCAATTCCATTATGCCAAGAAATCCCGCAAACGACTATATATTTAACAATTTTAAGGGGTTGAGATTGTGATAGTTATTTTAAACAACGGCGGGCAGTATGTCCATAGGATATATAGGAGTTTGAAATATATGGGAGTTCCTTCAAAAATCATCCCAAATACAACACCATTGGAAGAAATTGAGCAGAACGAAGAAATAAAGGGCATTATATTAAGTGGAGGGCCAGATATTGAAAAAGCAAAGAACTGTATAAATATAGCTTTAAATGCAAAACTTCCAATATTGGGTATTTGCTTAGGGCATCAACTCATAGCAAAAGCATACGGCGGAGAAGTTGGAAGGGCAGAAGCAGAGGAATATGCAAGCACAAAGGTGTATGTTATAGAGGAGAATGATTTATTTAAAAATGTTCCAAAAGAGTTCAACGCTTGGGCATCACACAAGGATGAGGTTAAAAAAGTTCCAGAAGATTTTGAGATTCTTGCATACTCAGATATATGTGAAGTTGAGGCAATGAAGCATAAGAAAAAACCAATTTATGGAGTCCAATTCCATCCTGAGGTAGCACATACTGAATATGGCTCAGAGATTTTGAAGAACTTTTGTAAAGTTTGCGGATTTAAGTTTGATGAATAATTTTTTATAAATTTTAAAACCTATTTTTGTGGTATAAATTTTTCAAAAACATCTAAATATGCTAAAAATTTTTTAAGGTGTTATAATTATGATTGAAAACTATTCTGAACTTTTTTTAAAAAAAATGAGAGAAAAACATCTAAAGAAAAGAAAAGAATCAAATCCAAATAAACCAATTGCCACATGGGTTCAAGATGATATTTTTTTGGATAAAAGTATTGGGAAATCCCTCACCATTATACTTAGAACAGTTGGATGCAGATGGGCGTATGAAAGTGGAGGATGCACGATGTGTAGTTATTTGATGGATTCGTCCCCAACTCCAATATCTGCAGAGAACTTAAAGAAACAGTTTGATTATGCCATTGAAAAAGTAAAAGATTTGGATGAGTTCAGCGTAAAAATCTTCACATCTGGGAGTTTTTTGGATGAATTTGAAGTGCCAAGAGAAGCAAAGGAATATATTTTTGAGAGATTGGGAAAGTTGGAAGAAGAAGGGAAATTAAAAGAAATAGCAATTGAATCACGACCAGAATTTATAACAGAAGAGAACTTAAAGAATATTAGGGAATATATTAAAGATATAAATGTTGAGATTGGTGTAGGGGTTGAGACGTTTAACGAAGAGATTAGGAACATTGCTATTCATAAAGGTGTTACAACAGAAGACATAATAAATGCTATAAACATTGCGAAAAAATATAATGTTGGGATAAAGGCATATTTACTAATAAAACCCCTCTTTATAACTGAAAAAGATGCTATATTGGATGCAATAAACTCAGCAAATAAAGCATTTGAAGTTGGATGTAGTAGAGTTTCTTTCTGTCCAGCAACAGTCCACAAAGGGACATTGATGGAATATTTCTGGTCAAAGAATCAATACCGCCCTCCATTTTTATGGAGTATAATTGAAATATTAAAAGAAGTCAAATCAAAAAATCCAGACAAGATCGTTATGTGTGATACCTCAGGTATTCCTACAAAAAGAGGAGCACATAATTTATATGGTTGTGAATGCAACTATAAAATAAAAAATGCAATAGAAAAATTCACATTAACGCAAGATATCGATGTTTTAGATGTTGAATGTAAATGCAGAAAATATTGGGAAGGTTTTATTGAGATGGAAGAAAAGAACATCGTTCCTTTGGGGGATAAGTATTAAAATATATAATAAATTATAGTCATGTGCAGAAGACATACGGCAAAACCTTTGGTTTTGCCGTTAAATTTTGATATGGGAGTATAACATCTTAAAATTTATTGTAGTTTTAGTTTAAATTACAATGCACATGACCATAATTTGTATTACATTATTTACATTATTTTTTGAATGAGTCTATAATTTTTTTCAGAGTTCTTTCCAATTCTTGCAAATAACTCTTGTAATCCCCTTCATTAACAATCATGTAATCTGCAAGTGCAATAACTCCACCAATGGAAAAGCCCAACTCTCTCATATCCCTCTTAACAAACTCTTCCCAATCCATGGTGTCATCTTCTCTTTTCCTCTTCATTAATCTCTCAAATCGTGTTTTTGGAGAAGCATGTATGGCAATGGTTAAGAACGGATAGTATTTTTTAAAATAGTTGACTTCATATAAACTTCTAACACCCTCAATTATAACAAAATCATAATTTGCAAAATATTTTTCAATATATTTTAAGCACGGCACTGCAATAGCCTCTTTTCCATACATTTCTCTCAACTTTATTGCCATATTACCAACATTTTCGGGAGTTAATTCCAGACCCTTCTTTCTTGTCTCTTCCCTAACCACATCCCCCATTGAAACTACTGGAATGTTAAACTTTTTTGCTACTTCCTTTATAGCACTCTTTCCAGAACCCGGCATCCCTGTAATCCCTATTAGCACCTCAACCATAGTCATCCTCCTGTTAAGTTATAGTTGTTCGCGAAATTATACGGTAAAACCCTATTTTGCCATATTAAATTTCAAAATTTGACTTATTCACCTTAAATTTATTGGCAGTTGTAACCAACCATTAACGCGAACAACTATACTTTATTTAATGCTTTCATAGTAACATTGTAGGTATGATTTATTGCATCTATGTTATTGTGTCCAACATCTTTTGAACTTGCAATTATGTAATATCCAGCAATAACTGCAGCAGACACAATTGCAGCCATAAGAATTGAGAACTCTAAGGATATTTGCCCCCTGGTAGAGTGTATTAATTTTTTAACTTTTTTTAACATGATAATTCACCTGTTTAAGTCAAAAAATTATAATTAACACTAAAAGCACAATTCTATGAGAAGGTTGGTTGTGAATTATGGTTAGGTGTTTAATAAAGATATCTAATTCATTATCCTATATATATCTATACGAAATGAACGGAATTATTGGGTTGGGAAAAGTAAAAGAAAAAAGAGAAGTACTACGGCAAAACCTAAAGGTTTTGCCAAATTGGCGATTGATGTAAAGCTCCTTATACTTATTTAGGTGATATCATGCTTATAATTAGAAAACCTAAGAAAAAGAAGGATGAAATTGAGGTTGTAGATTTAATCAACGAGAAAAAATATTATGCCTTATTGAGAAAAGAAGGGAATAAGATAAGGCCATATAAATGTAGAGAGGAAGACAAATTAATCCAACCAGCAAAGTTCATGAATATTTTAAAGAACAACAAGATTCTCCTAAGCAAAGATGAAGAGACCTTAAGAATAGAGGATTTTCTAAAAACAAACAATTTAAAATATGAATATATTGAGTTGTGTCCATTTTGCTTAACAAAAGGGAAATATAAAGAACTTTATGACAAATACAGTTACTATGGTAGGTGTATATGCTTAGATTGTGCCATCGAAGAAGTTAAAAATGAAGTCAATATTAACGAAGAGTTTATTAGAAAACTTTTGAAGAGATTTAGGGACGTTGAAAGAGTAATAGAAATATTCAAAACAAACAGACCATTAGATAACCCAGAATTGACAAGATACGATGTATTAGTAGGAAGTGAAGAGGATAAAATAGAAAACTATAAAATAGATGAATTAAGCATTCCCAAAGAATTAAAGGAAATTATAAAAGAAAGGGGAATAGAAGAACTCCTTCCAGTCCAAACACTTGCTGTTAAAGGTGGGTTATTGGAGAATAAAGATCTCCTTATAATGTCAGCCACATCTTCTGGAAAAACACTCATTGGCGAACTTGCAGGAATTAAAAATCTATTAGAAGGTAAAGGAAAATTTCTGTTTTTAGTGCCACTTGTAGCATTAGCAAATCAAAAGTATCTTGAATTTAAAGAGAGGTATGAAAAATTGGGGCTAAAAGTATCTTTAAGGGTAGGAATGGGAAGATTAAGCAAACCAAAAGAAGAAATAAACACTGACATAAATGCGGATATTATTGTTGGTACTTATGAGGGAATTGATTATTTAATAAGAACTAAAAAATTAAAGGATGTGGGGACTGTTGTTATTGATGAGATTCATTCCCTCAACATGGAAGATAGAGGAGCAAGGTTAGATGGATTGATTGGAAGATTGAGAGAGTTGTTTAATGCCCAAATGATTTATCTCTCTGCCACAATTGGAAATCCAAACGAACTTGCAAAAAAACTAAATGCAAGGGCAATAATATACAATGGGAGACCAGTCCCATTAGAGAGACACGTAATATTTGCAAAGAATGAATATAACAAGTTAAATTTGATTAGGGAGATTGTAAAAAGAGAGTTCAACACAATATCCAAATATGGCTATAGAGGGCAGAGTTTAATTTTCACCTACTCAAGAAAAAGGGCAGAATACATAGCGAGGTTTTTAAATTCAAAAGGAATTAAGGCAGATTACTACCATGGAGGTATGGAGTATTCAAGGAGAAGAAGGGTAGAGGATGATTTTTTAAACCAAAAAATCATGTGCGTTGTAACAACAGCTGCACTTGCTGCGGGGGTTGATTTTCCAGCATCTACAGTAATACTCGAGAGTTTGGCGATGGGAGGGGATTGGTTAAATCCATCTGAATTCCAACAGATGTGTGGAAGGGCAGGAAGAAAGGGAATGCACGATATTGGAAAGGTCTATTTGCTGGTTGAAATAGGGAAGAAGTATCATGCAAAGATGGAAATGAGCGAGGATGAAGTGGCATTTAAACTCCTAAACTCTGAGCCAGAAGATGTTAATGTTGAATACAATGAGGATGAAGAGTTAGAACAAATACTCGCCACAATAACTGCTGGAATAACAAATAAATTTGAATTGGACAGAGTTCCGTTGCTTGGTAGAAATTTGGATTTAGATTATGTTCTCAATAAATTGGGAGGATATGGTATGGTTGAAGTGATTGGAAATAATGTATATCCAACAAAATATGGATATGCAACTTCAATATCCTTCCTATACCCAAAAGATGCAGAGATTATAAGGGAAGCAATTAAAAATAAAGAGGAAATTATGGAGTTAATTGTGAAAATTTTGCCATTTGACAACATCTACATTTCCCCATCACTAAAAAATAAACTATCAAGGATATTTCACATAAATATTCCTTCAAGATTCGTTGATGCACTGCAGATAATAAAAGAGAACTTTGAGAGAGTTAGAGAGAAACATTTAAAGGAAATGCTAATACCAATTATCTTGGAATTTGAGGAAGAGGAAGAAGTTATTCCAAAAATATCAAAGACCATCATAAATTTGAGGATGAATAAAAAAACACCATCACAGATCTCAAAAATACTCTATGAAGATTATAGAATCCAAACTTACAGTGGGGATATTTACACATACTTGGAAAATGTGATTAAATTGTTGGATGCAATAGAAAGGATTGGTAACATATACAATAAAAACTATGCAATTAGAGCAAAGGAATTAAAAGAGAGAATAGAAAATCCATATCAAAAATAGTAGATTCCTTAACTTAAATATTTAGTTTTTTTAATTATATTTCTCCAAAATGGATAATACAACACAACACCAAAAAACCGAAACTTTTATATAGTATTAAATTCCAAATTATATCTTGTGATATTATGACATATTTGGTAGTGGTGGATTATGAGAAAGATTCTGAGAGAAAGAGAATTGACTACCTAATTGAGAGGTGGTCGAATAGGGGAAGTATAGAGAAAATAAGGAAAATGGCAATAATTGTAGATGTAGATAACATAGATGATTTTATAAAAGACATTATGTCCCGTTTGGAAGGAAATCCTGAGGAGAAAGTAAAGGTATATGAAATTAAGGAGGTGAAAAAAACAATACCCTCAAAAAAAATCACATTAAACTATGAAGTTGCCGATAAAAAAGAAGTTGTAGAGGGTTTTTTAAAATATCTTATGGCAAAAATTGGTGCAAGTTATGAATGCTCTATAAATGATACAAAAAAATATGAAGCATATACAAAAAAGGGCAGTTGTTCCATTTCAATTAAATTAAAAGAAAAAGGGAATAAATTAATAATAAACTTTGAAATTGAGGGCTATGGTGAAAGTGTGGATTTAATAAAAAATAAAATTGACAATGACATGAAACTATTTATTGAGGGGTTGTTATGAGTTTATTTTCAGAAGGGGATTACAAAAAATTGGAAGAACTAAAGAAGAAAGCAAATAGGGTATTAAGAGAAGGGTATGACATAATATATGAACCTTATGAGAAAAGAGTGGATTTGTGGAATAGGATAAAGGAGGATTATGAAAAATACAAAGACGGAGAGTGTGGAACCTTCTGTAAAGATGTTGATAGAGTAGTAAGAAGGGACTTTGAATGGGCATTAGCAACACTTGCATTTAGTTTTTACCATAACAACGAATCATTCCCAGGAATTAAGAGATATAGTTTTAAAGAACTTCAACTTGTTGAGTATATCTTAAAGTATAATGTATTTGAACTTTGGACTGTGGAGGACATTTTAAGGGAAATAAGTAAGGCAAATAGAGATGGCACAAATGAAACTTTGAATCTCCTTAAAGAATACTACAACAATATTGGAAAGAAAGTTGAAGAACTTGTAAAAGACCACACAATAAAACTTCCAATAAGGGACTATGCAAAGACAAAATGGGAAGAATATAAGAGTAAGATGGATGAGGCAATATTCAGGGCTATGAGGGAAATAGATTGGTTTAGCGACTTCATAACTGGTGTGGATAGCAAAATCAACGAACTTGAAAATAGGATTAATAAACTTCATAATTTAGTGTATGAGGAAAAAAGAAAGTTAGAGGAGGAATTTAAGCATAAAAAAGAAGTAGAATTGGCAAAAATTGAAGAAATGAAGGAAGAATTAAAAAGAAAGTTCGAAATTGAAAAAGAGAAAATAAAGATGGAAATTGAAATGGAGAAAAATAAGGAACTTCAGGAGAGATTAAAGAAGGAAGTGGAAAATATTGAAAAAAGTTATAAAGAACTTATTGAGGAACTGAATGAAAAAATAAAACTATTAGAATCCGAAAAAAATGAACTGAAAGAGAAGAAGGATGAATTGGAAAATATTTTAAGAAAAATAAGAGAGGCTAAGAAAGTAGGGTCAAGGTTTGTTAAGTTGGAAAACGCTCTGTCCTATGAGGAGTGGTTTGTTGGAAGGTTGGATAAGAAATTGGATGAAATGAAAGATAGTGGTATAAGGGTAGATAATAGGATATTTAATGTAGTATCCATTGAAGAATCTTGGGACTCAAATAATTCAAAACTTCCCAAAAATAAACAAATAAAGGCAATATTGAAAGAGAAAAAACTCATTCCATTTGGTAAAAGGATGGAGATAATGTTAGTTGGGATGTTTTTAACAAATAGAGAAAATTATGAGAAGATGGGTTTTGATGTCTATCCAATATCGTTGGGTAAAGTAGTTGAGGTGATAGAAAATGTAAAGGCGTATAACTTTGATAAAGTTGTGTTGTTAATTGCCTCACCAACAGGTTTTGAAAAAGAAGTTGTTGAATTTGTTAATTCTGATAATTTCAAAATGAGATACTTATCTAAAAAGATTGCTCTCGCGCTTCTTGATGTTGAAACTGGAGAATTATACTATAATGAGGTTGATGAGTATGCAAAGGCATTCGCACCATTGATGAGTTTAGAATTTGATGCAGAGAAAATAGAAAGATTAAAAAGATACATTGATGAAAATATAGTCCTAAAAGGCTACATCACATTAGAAGAAGCAATTAATGAGATTGGAGATGAAAGGGTGGCAAAAAAGGTATTTTATGAATATGAAAAAGGGGAAACCAAATATATTGAAGAAGTGGGCTTTGTTCTTATCAAAAAATAAAGTTGAGGTGAGATTATGAGTTTATGGAACAAAATAAAAGGAAAATTCCAAAAAAACCCAATAGAAAAATTAACTATAAGAGATTTAGAGGGAGAGAAGATTAGGTTAAAAAGTAAGTTAGATAGAGTAAAGAAGGAAATAAAATCACTGGATAAACAGAAAAAGCAACTATTCAAAGAGGGTATTGGTGCTGATGTCCTTACAAAAAAGATGCTCGCACAGGATATAAAAAGTATTGAAATGGAAATGAGGTTGAAGTATAAAACTTTCTTAACTTACCAAAAGCAGTTTAATTTTGTAAATAACCTTTTAATTGTTAAAAAATACGAAAAAGAATTGAAAAATATAGGAATGTGGAATAAAATTACTAATATACAACCAGAGTTGTTGGAGGCAAAGTTGAGTGAAATAATATTAGATAGTAAGGAATTTGACAGTGTAGTTGAGGGGTTAAATAAGGTCTTTGAGATGAGGATAGATGAATTTGATGAAGAGGTTGACAGTGCAGAGAAGAAGTTATTTGAGGCTTGGAACCAGGCAGAAAGTGGGGATATAGAGGTGGATGAGATTGTTGAGAACTTAGATTTAGATACTAAAGAAGAGGATGATGAAGAGTTATTTAAGAGATTAGAGAAGGAGAAATAATTTTTAAATTTTTATTTTTTTAAAATAAAATTTAAGGGGAGAAATAATGGTTTTCAAATTTATTAAAACGCTCATCCTCAATTATGATTATCTGATGTTTGGTTTTTGTTTGGAGGGGTTTATTTATAGACCCATTTATATACCTCAACCCTGCAACTATAAATAAACACACCCTATACATTAGATAATCTTGAATGAACATGAGCGTTTATTTTAATAAATAAAACTCTTGCTAAAATGGTGAAATTATGAAATTCTATAATAGAGAAAAAGAACTAAATTATTTAAAAACCTATTGCCAATTAGAGCCTAACTCTATCCTCTTTGTCTATGGACCTAAATCATCAGGGAAATCAACAGTAATGAGGAGGGTTATTAAAGAGTTATCAGAAGATATAGTTTTTTTCTACTATAACCTAAGAAAATATGCCACACCTACAAAGGATGAGTTTTTAAGTATCTTCTTTGAAAAATCTGATAAAAAATATCTTCCAAATAAATTGGAGTTTAATTTAGGTGTTTTTAAGTTTGGGATTGAGAAAAATCAGGATTTTAAAAATCTATCTTTAAATGATGTTTTTGCTAAGATAAACGAAAGTATAAATGCTGTTATCAAAGAAGGAAAAAAACCAGTTTTAATAATTGATGAGTTGCAAAAATTAAAAAATATCTATTTTAATGGAGAGAAATCATTGTTAAATGAATTATTCAATCTCTTTGTTTCATTAACTAAAATGGAACATCTATGTCATGTTATTTGCTTAACTTCTGATACTCTATTTATAGAGGAAATATATCAAAACTCAACTTTAAAAAATGCTTCTGAATACTACTTAATAGATTGGCTAAATAGAGATTGTATTAAGGATATATTAGAAGAAGAAGGGTTTAATGAAGAGGAGATAGATTATGCTATAAATTATCTATCATTACCTTATGAGGTTTCCCAACTAATAAACAATAAAAAACTTGGTTTGTCTGTTGAAGAGACAATAAGGAGGTGGATAAATATTGAGAAAGATAGGTTAGTTTATCTACTAAAATCAAATAAAGAAAGAAAAGAGAATCTATTAAAAGTTTTAAGTAAATTTAAGGAAAAAATTAAAGTAAATATTGATGATTTTGAAGATGAAATCTTTGAAGATGTTAAATTCCTAATAAAAAATGAAATTTTGTTTTATGATGTTGTTAATGGTGTAATAAAACCAACTTCAATAATTGAATGGGAAGCCATAAAATTAGGGGGTGGTAAAAATGCTAACTAAATTAAAAAATCTATTCTCTAAAAATAAAAATCCACTAAATATTCCACTAAATAAACTAAAAGAGTCAAAAATAAAATTAGACATTCAAGTTAAAAAATTAGAAGATGAAATTTCAAAAATAGACAACCAAATTGCAATGTTATTTGAAAAGGCAAAGAGTTCTAAAAGTAAAAGTGAAGAATTAACAATTGCTACAAAAATAAAAACTCTCAGTCAAAGAAAAAAACAATTACAAAACTCCCATGCTCTATTAAACAAACAAATGAGATTCGTAGATAACCTGTTGGTAATAAAAGAAAATGAAGAAATTTTAAAATCCACGCCTTTATGGAACACGCTAAACAGCATGTCACCACAAGAGTTGGAAAATCATTTAATTAATATGAAAATAAACAGTGAAAATATCATTGGAACACTAAATAACGCTCTCGGCATCACCGACGATATGCTGAGCTCGGCATCAGAAGAACATGATGAAGATATTGCGGATATATTAAATACAATACATGCAGTTAAAGAGGGGGAATTGGATATTGACGATGCAAAGGAAATAGTATCCGATGAAAAAAAACAGGAAAAAGAAGATGATTTTGAAAGAGAATTGAGAAAAGTGTTGAAAGAGTAAATTTTAGATATAATATTTAATTTTTGGTGGTGGTGTTATGGAGATAGATCTCTCTGGTGCATTAATGAGTCAATTTAAAAAAGCTAAGAAAGAGTATGAGATGGCAAAAGAGAAGAATAACTTAGATATTGCTAAAAAAAAGGCATTAGAATGTGCAAAGTTGCTAAGGTTGATGGCAAAGTATGATGAATACAATGAAAAAAGTTATTTGGAGAAGGCTAAAAAATGGGAAATGGTGGCAAATAGCATAAGTAATCCATCAAAAGTTAATAAATCCAAACCTGCAAAAAAATCAGAATCATCAAACACTACAAAAGCTGAGGTAGAAGATGAAATTGACAAGTTTAAAAATTTTGTGAAAAACAACCTAATACAAAAATCTCCTATTACATGGGAGGACATAGGGGGGTTGAAAGAAGTTAAACAACTTATGATGGAAACTATTGTTATATCAGCACTTCAAAAGCCAGCATCAATACAGCCATGGAAAGGGATTTTGTTATTTGGTCCTCCAGGAACAGGTAAAACACTATTAGCATCTGCATCTGCTGGAAGTTTAGAGGCAACATTTTTTAATGTGAAGGCATCATCTGTTTTAAGCAAATACTATGGAGAGTCCTCAAAGATAATCAGTGCATTGTATGATGTTGCAAGAGAGATGGCTCCAAGTATAGTGTTTATAGATGAAATAGATGCCTTAACCACAAAAAGAAGTGAAGAAACAAGTGAGGCATCAAGGAGGATGCTATCTACCCTTTTAACTGAATTGGATGGTTTTCAAGATAAAGGGAGGGATAGGTTAATATTGACATTAGCAGCAACAAATACACCATGGGATTTAGATGAGGCAATTTTGTCAAGGTTTTCAAGGAGAATTTATATTCCATTACCAGATAAGGAGGCAACAAAGGAGATTATTAAAATTAACACAAAAGGGGTGAAGTTGAATGTTAATTTAGATGAAATTGCAGATAAGTGTGTGGAAAGGTTTTATTCTGGTAGGGATTTGAAAAATCTCTGTCAAGAGGCAATATGGAATATGATTAGGGATGTGAATAAGGACTTACATGAATTGGCTAAACTTCCCTACAACGAATTGAGAAAAAGAAAGTTAAATGTTAGACCACTAACTAATGATGATTTTGAAGAGGCATTTAAGAAAATAAAAAGTCCTTTGACTAAAAAAGATATTGAGAAGTATGAGAAATGGGCTGAGGAGTTTGGGGGATGAGTTAATAAAAAATTTTATATTTTTTATATTTTTTAAAAATCTATATATTTATGTTCATTAGATAAGGTGGTGATATTGTGAAACTTAGAAGTTTAATAACTGGGTTAGTATTGATTGGAATCTTTATTAATATTGGAGTGGTTTTTGGAGAGGATGTTAGTACTAACACTTTATCTTATTGGATTGAACATACTGACGGCAAATATTATGTCTGGACTAAAATACCTCATATCCCTGCAAATGGTAAAGTCGTTTTAATAGTTCATAAAGATCCTTCAAAAACTCCTAATGGAGATAAAGTATTTGAATTCTTTGATGATTTTGATGGTAATAGTTTGGATACAAGTAAATGGATAGCTATAGGGTCTTATTCTATCAGCAATAGTAAAATAATACTAAATCCAGAACATTATACCACACGTGGACAAGTTTATGGTTTAGATGTACATAATGGATTGTACTCTACTTATGAAATACAACAACCAGTAGTGATTGAAACTAAAGTAGTGTCTCACACTGATTACGTTAGATATTGGTTTGGAACTACTGGACTGAGTTATGGTTATGACGATGGAGGACCTGATTGGTGGGGATTTCATTATCCTGGTGGCAGGATAGCAAAAGGTTATGATGTTCCACCCAATGGGTTAGTGGGCATTGTATCAGCTACAATTACACCAAATTCCTTCATATTAAAAGATCCAAACGTTGAATATCACTTTGACTATGGTTATGATGATATAAAAGACATTCCAAATGCAAAGCATGTTTTTGTTTCATCATGGAGTTGCTCAGACACAACCTTGGATTGGATCAGAGTAAGAAAATACGCAGATAAAGAACCAATTACAACCGTAGAACGAATAAATTCAAACACTTGGAAAGTTGTAGTATCAAATCCTAATAATTATGATTTAACTGACTTCCAAGTGAGATTTGATGGAGCAGAAATAGTAAATAGTAAAAATGACGGATTATCTATAACCATAGACTCAATCATTGATGATAATGGTAATGTAATATACTCTTCACCTAACTCACCCTCAACATCCTCACAAAAAACAGAAAAAACCAATACCAATACCCAAAAAATATCTTCTTATTGGATTGAACATACTGACGGCAAATATCATGTCTGGACTAAGATACACAATATCCCTGCAAATGGTAAAGTTGTCCTAATAGTTCATAAAGATCCTTCAAAAACTCCTAATGGAGACGCGGTATTTGAATTCTTTGATGATTTTGATGGAACGAGTTTAGATAGAAATAAATGGATAGCTATAGGGTCTTATTCTATCAGCAATAGTAAAATAATACTAAATCCAGAACATTATACTACTACAAATGGACAAGCTTTTGGTTTAGATGTAGGTAATGGACTGTACTCTACTTATGAAATACAACAACCAGTAATAATTGAAACTAAAGTAGTGTCTCACACTGATTATGTTAGATATTGGTTTGGAACTATTAGACTGAACTATAGATATGACGATGGAGGACCTGATTGGTGGGGATTTTACTATCCTGGTGGCAAGATAGTAAAAGGTTATGATGTTCCACACAATGGGTTAGTAGGTATTGTATCAGCTACAATTGCTCCAAATTCCTTCATATTAAAAGATCCAAACGTTGAATATCACTTTGACTATGGTTATAATGATATAAAAGACATTCCAAATGTAAAGCATGTTCTCGTTTCATCATGGAGTGGCTCAGACACAACCTTAGATTGGATCAGAGTAAGAAAATATGCCGACAAAGAACCAATTACAACCGTAGAACGAATAAATTCAAACACTTGGAAAGTTGTAGTATCAAATCCTAATAATTATGATTTAACTGACTTCCAAGTGAGATTTGATGGAGCAGAAATAGTAAATAGTAAAAATGACGGATTATCTATAACCATAGACTCAATCATTGATGATAACGGTAATGTAATATACTCTTCACCTAACTCACCCTCAACATCCTCACAAAAAACAGAAAAAACCAATACCAACACCCAAAAAATATCTACCGAACAAACTTCAACACCCAAATCCTCCTCACAAACATCCAGTTTTCCAAAATCCTATATACTCTTAGGATTCCTCGTCTTGATAGCAACTGTTGGAATAGTTAAGATGAGAAAAAGAAAACCTTCAGAATCAACAGAGTTAAAACCTTCCCAAACATCAACTCAAACCACCAACAATATACCTGACTTCCCACAATCCCTATTAAACAAATACATCCCACTACAAAAATTAGGAGAAGGTGGATTTGGAAAGGTATTCAAAGTTAAAAGAAAAGGTGGAACTCAACCAATAGCATTAAAAGTTCCTAATTTAGATGAAAAAGCCAAAAAATTCCTATTAAAAGAAATTAGAGCATGGAAAAACCTCGACCATCCAAATATTGTTAAAATGTATGATGCCTTTGAAGAACCAATCCCGCACATTGAAATGGAATATGTTGAAGGTTGCACTATAAACGGAAGGAAAATAAACAACTTAGAGGATTATCCAAAACCAGTAAATCCAAAAGATGCCATAAAATTAATAAAACAAATAGCAGAGGGGTTAAAACACGCTCATTCCAAGAATATAATCCACAGAGACATAAAACCATCCAACATACTACTAACTTCAAACTTAACCCCAAAAATCACAGATTGGGGATTGGCTAAAATAGGAGCAAAATCATCAACAGCAACAACCACAAAGGGATTAACTTTACTATATTCAGCACCGGAGCAAATAGATGAAGAAGAATATGGAAAAACAGATAAAAGAACGGATATTTACCAGTTGGGATTATTATTCTACGAACTTTTAACTGGAAAACTACCTTATGAAGCAACTTCATTAGCCCAACTGTCTTTGAAAATAATAAATCCCAACATAAAACCAACACCGCCATCAAAAATAAACCCAGAACTATCAATATTTGATGGAATATTTGAAAAACTTTTAGCAAAGAGAAAAGAAGATAGGTTCCAGTCAGTAGATGAGTTTTTAAACGCTCTAAATTCCTTAGAAGAACTGAACAAAGAAAAAGAAGAACTTAAAAAGACATTAACAAAAACCACAGAATTAATTAAAAAATCAACAGATAAATCAAAAATTAATAGATTAACAAAAGAACTAATAGATTCAATAACAAAACTTGCCTTAAATTGTGCTAAGGCAAATGATAAGGTTGGTTTATTAGATGCATTAGAAATATTAAAAGATTATGTCAAATCAGAAGAAAATAAAAAAGAATTAGAAGGGGCTATAAAACATGTAGAGTTCCTAATTAAAGAAAGTATCCCACTTGGAAAAGACACCATAGAAAAACTTGAAGTTTTATTGAATAGGATTAAGAAGGAATGGAAATAATTTTCTTTTTAATAAATTATTTTTTAAATGGTGAAAATATGGACTTTAAAAAAATTATTAATAAAGGGCTAAAAAAAATATTTGAATTTGTTGAGAGTAAAGAGGAAGGAAATCATAAAATCCCTACAAAATTAGATATTGAAGAGAAAAACAATATAGATAATAAATATAACATAGAAATCCCAGAAAAACCCCAAAATATTGAAATACCAAAAATTGAACCTAAACTTTCAGAAATTAAATCTACTGAAAACATTAACCGCAATGAAATTATTTTTGAGGAAAATAACGCTTACGGTGTATCCCACAAGGGAAATAGGGAAAACAATGAAGATTATATTTTAATTAAAAAAATAAAAGACATCTACATATTAGCAGTTGCAGATGGAATTGGAGGGCATAATGCAGGAGATGTTGCATCAAAAATGGCAGTGGATATTTTAGAAGAAGTTATTACAAAAAACTATAATGAAAATTTGTCAATTGAAGAGATAAAAAAACTTTTAAAAGATGCATACAATACAGCACACAACAAAATAAAAGAAAATGCCATTGGAGATAAGGAAGGGATGGGAACAACATTAACAACTGCAATAGTTAAAGGAGATAAATGCATTATTGCAAATTGTGGGGATAGTAGGGCTTATTTAATCAGAGATGGAGAAATAGTTTTTAGAACAAAAGACCACTCCTTAGTTCAGGCGTTAATAGATGAGGGACATATTTCAGAAAAAGAGGCAATGCACCATCCAATGAAAAATATTATTACATCAGCATTGGGATTGGATGAATTTAAGGTAGATGATTACGAATGGGATTTAATTGATGGTGATGTATTGTTGATGAGTTCTGATGGACTTCATGACTATGTTGAAAAGGAAACTATTTTAAAAACTGTAAGTAGCAATAACAATTCAAAAGATATTGTAAATGAATTATTAAAAATTGCATTGGAAAAAACAAAAGATAATGTGAGCATTATTGTGTATAAAAAGTTAACTCTTAAAAACTGAAAAGTTAAAAAATTAGAGCCATCTTGGTTTCAATCCTGCCCACATTCTTAATTTTTCGTATGCTATGGTTCTTGGGATGTTCGGCATGTCTTTTGGACCTGGGTTTTTCATGTAGAATGCGTTAACTGGATATACTGTTCCAAATTCTTTTTTGTCAATTGCTATTTTTCCTAATCTGACTAAGTCTACTAAAAGCCCAGCTAATGCAGGACTGTCATTTATTCTTCCGTTTATGATAAGTTCATCAACTGCTCCATTGAAACTTATGTATTCCATGTGCATTGATATGAACTTCTTATCTCCTAATGGCTCTAAGTAACCTGTTGGTTTTATGTAGTGTGGAGTGTCGTATCCCAAAATGTCCTTAACAATACTGGATTTGGTGTATTCTTTACTTTTGTTTCTCTCTTTGTCTGTTAATGCCAAGAAATCATTATTTCCTCCAATGTTGAATTGAGCAATATCTTTAACATACCTATTTCTTTGAGCTAAGTGAGCCAAAACATCAGCGGTTAATGGTGTAGCTCCTGTAGCCCCATCATCTCCAAATATTACCAAGTCGCATTCTTTAGCAAGCTCAACAAATGCAGGATCGTTTGCAATTAATGTTGGAATTGTGTTGACAAATGCTGCTCCCCCAACTTCTTTAGCATAAAGTGCAGCAGCGTAGGCATAGACTTGTGTTGCAGTTAATCTATCTTTGTTGTTTTCTTCAATTGCTTTGATAAGTTCTTCTTTATTTCCAAATGGAACAAATGCCTCTGTTGTACAAGTGTTGACAATGACATCTGGTTTAAGTTCTTTCCATTCCTCTACAAGTTTTTCAACAGCCTCTTTTAATGACATCTCGTCCTCCAATCCTTCAGCTTCAATAGGAAGGTTTCTCAAACTTCTTAAATGTATTCCTTTTCTTATAGTGACATTTTTTAGAGTTTCAGGAATTTCTCCATCCCAGTAGTTCTTAGCTACTTCGTAAATAGTTTTCCCAATTTTACTTTTATCTACGTCGTAACTTCCAACTATTTCGATGTCTTCAATTTTTATTGGGAGTTCATTTGCCAAAGGTACTCCATAGCAATCAATTTCTCCCCTCTTAATCCTCTCTACCCCTATTGCAAAAATACTTGCGACAAATCCTTGTCCTAAAATTAGTGCTCTAACCACCCCCATCACCCCCTCTTATTTTTATTTATAATTAATTATTATATTTGGGGTGGTTTGTAAGAGTATAATATGAATTTATTTAGTCATGGCATTATTTTTTCATAACGCATCTTGTATTTAAACAACCCTAACAACACATAATTCAAATAGAATCATACCCCCAAGAATAAAAAATTGAACTCATTGGAGATGCCAAAAAATTTAGAATAGGGGAAGATTGCACAAAATAACCTAACAACAATCTATTAATTCTATATAATATTCTATATAATAATTAATAACAAGCATTATTTAAATTTTTTGGTCATTTTGACCAAGAGCACAACTTATAGCTATTTGCATTATAAATGGTTGAAAACTTGATTAAAATTAAAAGGAATGGCTATACTTTATTTGAAAATAACCATAACCATATAACCCTATCAAAAATTTGTTATGGGTTAATAAATGCAGAGGATATACAAACGACTATAACATCACTATCTATATTTAAAAAAAGAAAAAAAGATAAATAAGTTTTAAACTCGATTAAAACTATTTTAAAACATTATTCATAGAAAATAAAAAATAAAGAGGAAACTATTATTTCGAAATTAAATTATATAATTTGTATAGTCATCCCCGAAGTTAACGCAATGTCCATAAAAAATTAACTTAAGCAAAGAATACAAAAACAATTGAAATTTTTAGTTATATGGTTGTGAAAAATATTTGTAGATGACTTAAACCAAATAAAAAGTTATTTGTTGTTTTTTTTTGTTTCTTTTTCTTTTTTAGATTCTGTGCATATATTTGAAAATATCTTCATGTTGTGCTATAACTTTGACTCCTATTTTTTCTCCAACTTCGTTTAACTTCTTTTTTAAAGTTAAGAAATCCTCTTTTGCGTTGGATATATCAACAAGCATTATCATGGTAAATAAATCATCCATAATTGTCTGCCTTATGTCCAAAATATTTACATTATTCTCTGCAAGAACACTTGAAATATTTGCTACTATCCCTGTTCTATCTTTTCCCGTCACTGTAATAACTACCCTTTCCATTTTCCTACTCACCCTATTTCAATGAATGTTTTTGCTACAACCTTTAATGTGTCAAAAGTAGATATGTTGAAACTATTTTTGGCAAGTTAAAGGTTTTGATTGCTCTTTTTTCATCATCTAACACACCATATTCTTTTATAACATATTTTTTATACTTTTCTATCAGGATATACAGATGAGCCACTTTTAAAACGTTAGGTATTTATTTATTTTTTACCATTTTTTCTAAACTTTTTAACTGGCTGCCGGAACCAAAAGCATAGATTTCGTCACCTGCATTAATAATAATATCCGAAGGTGGGTTTATAATTAAATTATCACCTTTTTTTATGCCTAAAATTGTTAATCCTACCTTTTTCCTAATATCGGATTCATATAAAGATTTACCATCAATCTCTGAACCTTTTTCAACAATAAATTTTCTCAGTTCAACATCTTCTCCATATTCGTATTTTGCTATGTTTATAAATGTCGAGACAAAGTCTAAAATGCCGGGCCTTAAAGCGACTTCTGCTAATCTTAACCCACCAATCATATAAGGTGAAACAACTTTGTCTGCTCCAGCTCTTTTTAGTTTTTTAATTGCTTCCTCTTCATCTGCCTTAGCCACAACTTTTATTTTTGGGTTTAAACCTTTTGCTGACAGTGTTATGAAAACGTTATCAGCATCTGTTGGGAGTGTCGTTATGAGACCTTTTGCCTTTTCTATTTTTGCTTTTTTAAGTGTTTCATCCTTTCGCGCATCTCCAACAATAAAATTGAAGTTTGGATCTTTGTTAAGTTCTTCTTTCAGGATTTCTTTGTTTATATCAATAACAATAAATGGAATTTTTTCTTTTTTAAATTTATTTGCGACGATTCTTCCTATTCTACCAAATCCACAAATTATGTAGTGGTCTTTTAATTCTTTAATCCTATTTTCCATTTTTCTCATCCTCACCAAGTTCTTAAATTCCCCCTCAATAATAAATTGGGCAATAATTCCAAATAGATACATAACAATGCCAATACCAAAAAATAGGTAGATAATCGTCAGTATTCTTCCTTCATATGTTGTTGGTGTATAATCTCCATAACCAGTTGTTGTAATTGTGATTATGCTAAAATAAAGTGCATCTAAAAACGGTAAGCCTTCAATTTTCATAATTGCAAATGAATAGGAAAAGATTAACAGAAAGACAAGGATGATAGTATATACTATTTTCCTTGACGTTTCCATGTTTTCATCCCAGTTATTTAGTATAAATTAAATTACGCTTATCTTCAATATATCATTAATGATAGTTTTATTTATATTTTCGAAATTTGGTAGTTTATATTAGAGTACTAAATTAAAAACAAATAAAGTAGATAAAACAGTGTTAAAAACTATTAAATTAATTTATTTTGAGAGTCTTATAAATATTTTGGAGATTTCTCATATAAAAAACTAAAAAAAGAATCTGGATGAGATTTGCAATGTGGGATTATATAACTATACTTTGAATCTATTTGCAGATTCTGCAAGTTTATTTGATATTTCAGTCATCTCTTCTGTAGCTCTACCTATTTCTCCAATAGTTCTATTCTGTTCTTCAACACTTGCAGTTAACTCTTCGGGGTCTATCCATCGTGAGGATTTAGGAGTAAATGTGAATAAAAGTACTCCCGCTTAAATTAACCCTCACGATGGACTTGGGTGACATCGGTCTCAACTCTCCTCTGGGTTCATTGGAGAGTAAATCATCGACCTCCACCCCAGCCACGGACATAAAAACCTAACGGTTTTTAAGTTCCCGTCGCTTCGCTCCGGGAGAACCCCAACTCCGCCTAAGAGTTTTTTAACTAATTTAACTCCTCTTTTAAAGATATTAAAAGAGCCGACGAACTGCCTATTGAAAACTCCACATTTTTCACATTTTACAACCTGTCCCTCTTGGGACTCCATTTTACTCCCGCATATAGGACAGGTTTTTGAAGTATAGTGAGGATTAACGTAAAAAACAATACTCTTATACTCTAACTTTTTCGCTATCTCTCTCCAACTCGTTCTATCTAAATCTCTGTTAAAGTTCGAATTTTTATACATATTGGGCTTATCCAAATCCTCAAAGATAAAAATTGCATCTGGGAAAAGCTTTGACAATTGGGAGGTTAATTTGTTAATAAAATCTTCAACTCGATTTTTTCTCCTATTATAATACTTTTTTAGCAAGATACTGATTCTTTTTGGGGCTTTTTTATAAATCGACTTTAACTTATCGATAATAACATCATAAACATTCTTTATTCTACGCAGTTCAGATAAATCAATTCTAATCCACCCTTCTTCTGGATGGAATAAATCTAAGGATTTTAGATTGCTATCTACACCGATAACGACTTTTTTATCAAATATATTTAAAGGTTTTTTAAAGGTTATTAATGCTTCACTGTCTTTTAATATTATCTCTCCAATGTCAAAACCTTTAATTTTTTCGAAAAACCATTCATTTTTAATGTCTAAAACTAAATACTCCTTCCTCGCTTTTATCGTTATCCTTATCGTTCCATTTTCTTTATCGTATTTTATTAGGGTATTTTTAACTCTAACAAAAGGTCTTTTAAATGTCGGTTTATTTCTTTTTCTTTTACCATCTAAATAATTCGATTTCCAACTCTCTATTGTAGAGTAAGCCACTTTAATAGCTCCATCGACATAATGAGAAGCAAAATTCCATCCATTTAGTAAATAATTTCTTAGTTCTCTTTTGAAATCCTTATCTTTTGGAATTTCTGGGATTAATCGGGTGGTTGTGTAGTATTTGTATTTATTTTTAGATTTAAATCGATGTTTAACTTCTTTTTCTTTCCAGTTGATATTTTCCCAGATAATATCAACTGCTTTCTGAGAGAGGTTTATAAATTTATCTAACAAGTTCTTTAAATCGTAATTATGTTTAATCTTATAAGTTAATACGATTTCGGATGGAAGTTTGTTTTTATTTTGCATTATTCTCGCCCACAATTTCTTTAACTGTCTTTATAAGTTTTTTATATTTGTGGGAACGCATTCCGTATAATTTTCTTGCGAAATAGGAGATAATGGTTATTAAATCTTCTACTAACTCTTCTTGTGGAGCCTTACATTTCTTATTAATAACGATTACCTCCGTTCCGTAAGATTTAAAGAATTCTTTTAATGTTTCAAAGCCAAATCTTGTCAATCTATCTGGATAGGCAATTATTACTTTCTCAACCTCCCGGTTTATAACCATTTTTAAAAGTTTTCTGTAGTTTTTTCTTTTTTCGCTTAATCCACTACCAACATCTTTTAATATCTCTATATTCCAGCCCCTATCTTTTGCGTATGATTTTATCGCGTCTATTTGCCTTTCTAAATCGTCTTTTTGTGTGTTAGATGAAACCCTTGCATAGCCGATAATTTTTCTTTGTTCTTTATCTTTAATTCCTAATATTCGTTTTATTTCACTCTCTGGAACCCTCCTCTTTCCCCCCACAGTTCTAACACACTTTATTTTTCCCTCTCTATCCCATCTTTGCAGTGTTTTTATATGAACTCCCAACAATTCACAAGCTTCCTTCATCGTATATAGTCTTTCTAAACTCACAATTACTCACCAATAATAACTAACACTCATCTAATATATAACAGTTTCGGAAGGCAATACTTATAATTGCCTCCACAATTGGTTCTATTATTGTAAATCCAAAATAAGAGCTAATTATTGCTATCAATGCTGCTACTGATGTGTAAAAATCAACTAATGAATGTTGTCCTTCTCCCATAAGTGCCTGTGAGTGTATCTCTTTACCTACCCTCTCCTTGTATTTGTAGAGGTAATAAGTAACTGCTAAGGATATTAATAATGCTAAAATGGCTGCAAAAGGATGGGATATTGTTGTTGGATTGCTTATTCTTTCAATAGACTCCCTAAGCGTTTCAATCCCAGTAATAAATATCAAAAAGGAAACAACCAAAGACGCAAGTGTCTCTGCCCTATAGTATCCATACGGAAATCTTTCATTTGGGTCTTTTTGAGCAAATTTCAATCCCACATAAACGGCAATTGGTCCCAAAACATCTGAAAATGAGTGTAAAGCATCAGCTATAAGTGCAATACTTCCAGATATATAACCAACTATTCCTTTTATTAATGCTATGGTAAAAGTCAATATAGCACTTATTATTGCCACTCGTTCCCCTTTTTTAAGATCTATGGCTTTATCCATATTACCAAAACCTCTGGCAAAGATTTTTTGTTTAATTTATAATTTTAATAATTTTTGTCTAAATTTTGGATATGCCCTATCAATGAATCAATATCATTAAAAACTACTGGATAATCAATCTTAGGCCTTTTAATCACTATTGGTGTGGCATCTGCTTCCAAAGCTCCTAAAATCTTCTCTTTAAATCCCCCACTATCTCCACTCTCTTTGGTTATAATAACATCGCAATTATAATCCAATATTAAATATTTGTTCAATTCCTTTGAAAAGACCCCCTGCATGGCGACGATATTTTGAGGTGGTAAAAGTTCTAATGCCTTATTTATGGATATAGGTAGAATTCTTGCTATTACCCTATCTTTCCCCACAATATCAACAACAGTTTTTAAATTCTTAATTCCCGCCATGTGGAATACTTTTTTATTACTTATCTCCAATGCCTTTTTAGCGGCTTCCTCAAAATCCTTTACATAAACTATCTTTTCATGTTTAAATATTTCTGAAGGTCTTTCATACCTTATATAATTAATATTTAGTTCTTTTGCCACTTCTACCGCATTTTTGCTTGCTATTACTGCAAAAGGGTGCGTTGCATCAATTAATAAATCAACAGAATAGTTTAAAATAACATTTTTTAGTGCATCTTTATCGAGAGGCTTTGATATAACGACATCGGCATATTTCTTTGCAATATCTCCACCAAAATCTGTTGTTGTAGTGGTAATTAAAAATAAATTGCCCAATTCTTTTAATTTTTTTGCTATATTATTTGCATCGCTTGTGCCACCCATTATTAGTATTCTCTTCATAACTCTCACTCTAAAATATTTTTGCACATTTGGAATATGCCATTGGTAAATTTTTATGATTATAGGTCTATTTCAAATTTTAATAAACGCATAATGATTATTTGAAATTTATTGATTATAAAATAAGTCTAAAAATCCACTGCAACGTTATGTTGCAGGGAAGTTGAATATAGTCTCGGACATTAATGAGTGGAAAATTATCATTTGGAAAATTATTATTGGCTTATTCAAAACAAATTTTTATTGAGATAAATAGACTTTTAGAAAACTTTATGGCAAAACAAAATTTTGCCGTATAATTTTTGTCCGAGACTATAATCATAGATTATTCAACTGTTCAGCAAACGACTATAAACCAATAACCATAACACATATATACTACTTTTGAGTATAGGATAATTGCCACTCTTTTACAACCATGATGATATGAGTGGGCATATATCCGGATGACAACCACATTTTTTAAATTATAAAAAATGAAGGAGGTTATATGCATGGCTATCTATGTAAAATTTAAAGTTCCTGAAGAAATCCAAGAACTCACATACAAGGTAGTTTCAAACGCAGAAAAAATTAAAAAAGGAGCAAACGAAGTTACAAAAGCAGTTGAAAAAGGAATTGCTAAACTCGTTATAATTGCTGAAGATGTTCAACCAGAAGAAATCGTTGCTCACCTTCCACCATTATGTGAAGAAAAAGGAATCCCATACACATACGTAGCATCAAAACAAGAATTAGGAAAAGCAGCAGGTTTAGAAGTTGCAGCATCATCAGTAGCTATCATAAACGAAGGAAATGCAGACGAATTAAAAGATTTAATCGAAAAAGTCAATGCATTGAAACAATAAGTTTAATAAATCTAATTCAAAATGTATATATATAACCTATTATTTTATAATTTTGGATTTTGATTAAACCTTTTTATAATTTTTATTTAAGGTGATTAAGGATGTCAGATGACATGGTATATAAAGATGCTGTTGCAGCAGAGGTTATCCAAATAATTGGAAGGACAGGAGTTACTGGTGAAATTACACAGGTAAGATGCAAAATTTTAGGTGGAAAAGACGCAGGGAGAGTTTTAACAAGAAACATTAAAGGTCCAGTTAGAGTTGGGGATATTGTAATGTTGAGAGAAACAGAAAGAGAAGCAAAGCCATTGGGTAAGAAAAGATAAACTAATTTAAACTTTAATTTAAAATTTTAACAAAATCCTTAAATATATCAAAACCCCAGTAATTGGAGGTTATAATATGGTAGAATGGAAAATCTGCAGTTTTTGTGAAAGAGAAATTGAACCAGGTACAGGTAAAATGTTAGTAAAAAAAGATGGTTCAGTGTTGTACTTCTGCTCATCAAAATGTGAAAAGAACTACAAAATGGGAAGGATCCCAAGAAAAGTTAAATGGACATTAACATACCACAAACTTAAAGAAAGCAGAAAACAAAGCCAAAGTCAATAATGCCGTTCAAAACTGTTTAGTTTTTTGTGAGTATTTGTGAGGATATGTGTGTTTATGAGTTTTAGATATATTTATATAGGACTTTATAAAGATAAAAAAAATAGATGGGTGGAGCTTGGGGTCATCTCGGAGCGAAGCGACGAGAACTTAAAAACCGTTAGGTTTTTATGTCCACGACAGGGGCAGAGACACTCTTGTGTGGCTGATGACGCCCAAGTCCAATATGGGTACTTACTCACCAATACCCACATTGGACAGACCCCTTTACTTTTCTAATTTTTATTATTTTTTAACCTTTAATCCATACATTTAAATTAATTACTTTTTATAAATATAAATATGGGAAATGATAATTTTTTATAGGTTTAGATTGTTTGCGAAATTTTTACAATAATTTTAATGACATATTACTTTTCAATACTCAATCTTCCAACATAAAATTACAGAAAGTTGGTGAACTTAATGATTATCACTATTGCATCTGGAAAAGGAGGGGTTGGAAAAACAACAACATCTGCAAACTTATCTGTTGCATTATCAAAATTGGGAAAGAGGGTTTTAGTCATTGATGGAGATATATCAATGGCGAATTTGGGATTAATTTTTAATTTTGAAAAGAAAAAACCCAACCTTCATGATGTTTTAGCTGGAGAGGCTTATGTTAAAGATGCGATATACAAACATAAAACTGGGGTCTATGTTTTACCAACAAGTTTGTCCATTGAAGGTTATAAAAAGTCAGATTTGGATTTATTTCCAGAGGTTGTTAATGAGGTTGCTGATGAGTATGATTATGTTATTATTGATGCCCCCGCTGGGTTGAATAGGGATATGGCAATGCATTTGGCTATTGCAGATAAGTTGATGCTCATTGTTACCCCTGAGTTATTTTCCATTGTTGATGGTTTGAGGATTAAAGAAAGTGCTGAAATGGCAGGGACTCCTCTAATGGGTATTGTTTTAAATAGGACCGGTAGAGATTTTGCTGAAATGGGGGAAGATGAGATAGAGATGCTTATTAAAGGTAGGATTATTGGTAATATTCCAGAGGATGAGAACATTAGAACTGCCACACTGAAAAAAATGACAGTTCTTGAATACTCCCCAAATTCCCCATCATCAAAGGCATATATGGAATTAGCTTTGAGAGTTGTTGGTTCGTATGTGGATATTGAAAAAATTGAGAAAATGCATAAAGAAAGTTTCTTACAAAAAATTAAGAGGAAAATAACAAATGTATTTAGTAGATTTTAATTTCCACAAAAATACTATATCCTTTGGAAAATGAAGTCTAAATTAAAAATAAAAAATCTAAAAGCCCTAAATTAGAATTTAATATCATTCAAACCTAAGACATCAAAGGTATTGTATATACCCTCTTCTTTATTAACAATGAATCTTATCGCTAAAATAACTCCATTTACAAATGCTTGTCTGCTACTTGCCTTGTGAGTTAATTCTATCCTCTCCCCATCTCCTGCAAAGATAACGGTATGGTCTCCTACAACATCTCCCCCTCTTAAAGCGTGGATTCCAATTTCTTCCTTCTTTCTCTCTCCAACCATACCATACCTTCCAAACACGTATTCACTTGGGATTTCCCTATTTTCTTTTATTATCTCTGCCGCTCTCAATGCTGTCCCGCTTGGTGCATCCTTCTTAAACCTGTGGTGCATCTCAACAATCTCAATATCATAATGTCCCAACTTTTTAGCTAAAAATTCCAATGTCTTAAAGAAGATATTCACTCCAATTGCAAAGTTTTGAGAAATAACTGCTGATACCTTATTTTCTTTTATTGCATTTTCTATCTCTTTCTTCTGCTCCTCAGTAAATCCTGTAGTTCCAATAACTAATTTAACTTTGTTTTTTGTTGCTATTTTGACGGTTTCAACGCACGCATGTGCTATTGTAAAATCAACTAAAACATCTGGCTTTGTTTCCTTCAAAACCTTATCTAACTCATCAGAGGTTGATAATGGAACCCCTATTTTCCCAATGCCTATAAGCTCCCCAACGTCTTCTCCTTTCTTTGGGTGGTTTGGGACTTCTATTGCTGCAACAACTTCCATATCTTCTTGTTCGCAAATGGTTTTTATAATGTTGCTTCCCATTCTTCCCAATGCTCCAGTTACTGCAACCCTTATCATAAAATCACATCCTTTTATTTTTAATTAGCTTAATTTTTAATAAATACATTTAACAAATTTTCCTATTTTAAAGTTTAGATTTTCTGAACCTTTTGCCATCCCCCAACAAAACTACATCAAAACCACACTTCTCCCACAACTCATGGTTTAAGATATTTTTCGTATCAATAATTTTTTTGGTTCTCATTTTTGAACCTATGTTTTTTATTTCTTCTTCATTAAAGTCCTTAAACTCATTGTGGTCCGCCAAAACTACTATACAATCAGCATTTTCTATACAACTTCTTAAATCGCAGAGTTCATAATCAAATACCTTAGCATGTGGGTCATAGCATTTAACTGTAAAGTTTTTTGATATCAACATAGCAACAATTTTTTTAGCTGGGCTTTCTCTTGTGTCATCTACATTACCCTTATATGTCACTCCCAAAATAGCAATTTTTGGATTTTCAATACCCTCAACTTCTCTTAAAATTAAATTGCAAACATACTCTGGCATTTTATCGTTTAGTTCCCTTGCAGTTTTTATAAGTTTGGCGTTTTTAGATTTTTCAACGATGAACCATGGGTCTATACTTATGCAATGCCCCCCAACTCCTGGGCCGGGTTTTAAGATATTGACTCTTGGATGTTTATTTGCTAACTCTATTGCCTCCCAAACATTGACTCCAATCTCCTCACAAACCTTTGCAAATTCATTTGCCAATGCTATATTCACATCCCTAAACGTGTTTTCCATCAACTTTACCATCTCCGCCGTCGTGGCATCGGTTAAGTATATATTCCCATCAACAAATGATTGATATATTTCTTTTGCCAATTCTGCAGATTTTTTATCGACTCCACCAATAATCCTATCGTTCTCAACCAACTCTATTAAAATCCTTCCTGGCAATACCCTTTCTGGGCAGTGAGCAACATAAATACCTTCTCCAAAAAACTCGTGTAGTTTGTTGGTGGTATTTGGAGGGATTGTGCTTTCAATTATAACCAAATTCCCCTTTTTTAAATATGGCTTAATGCTCCTTGCCGCACTCCATACATAACTTAGGTCGCATTTTTTTGTCCCATTATTTTCTACTGCTGGCGTTGGAACGCAGATAATAAAAATATCCGCCTCTTCTGGCTCAGTTTTGACAATTAAATTCCCAGAATTTATTGCCCCTTTAACTAATGTCATTAAGCCCGGTTCCTCTATTTGCAAAGTCCCATTTTTTATGGCGTTTACTTTATTCTCATCAATATCCACACCAACCACTTTATAACCATGATTTGCGAGCATGCTTGCAGTTGGCAATCCTATATAACCCAAACCAACAACACATATTTTTTTGTTCTTTTTTGTTTTTTCTTTGCTTACCTCATCTTCTACATTTATCACTTCCATAAACTCACCCCAATAAAAAATTAAAGAAAAAAACAGTAAAAAATTATTTTATTTAGTTTTTTGCCTTATTGTTTCAAGAGTCTATCTGCAAGCGGTCTTGCCCATGAACCCTCAATAACTACACTCAGTAAAATCGTCATGAATGTTGCCACTAAAATTGAGCCAGCAATAGCTTCTGGTGGCATGTATTGTCTAATATATACAGGGATTATGCTTGGATTTGCCATTATGTGCGAATAGACCGTTGCCGCTAATGCAGCAGGTACAACACCTCTTGGTCCCTCCAATGCAATGTATAACCTTTCTTTTAAGCTTTCATTAATTGGTGGGACTGACGTTGCTATAAATACGGCAATTGGCCTTGCAATAAATATGGATCCAATGGCACACAATAGACCTTCAAATCCGTAGCTTTTTAGGAGAGGTAGATTTATACTTGCCCCTAAAAACACAAATATCAATATTCTTATGAGTGTTGATAAGTCCGTGCAGAATTCTGTAATTTTTTCCGTTTCGTTTGATTTTTTTGGGTATTTTGTTAATACATTTCCTAAATATAATCCCATTATAGCAACTGCCATAAACCCACTAAACTCGTAGCCAATTAACTTTGGAATCAACTCTTCTCCAACATACCATACAGCCATTGCTGTTCCAATACTTAATGGGGCTATATACTCATTAAAATCTTCCTTTAAAACTACCATTTCAAAGATTTTACCTGCTACCAATCCCAAAATTCCTCCGCCAATAGCCAATGCTAAAAATTCTAATATTGGATTGGTACTCTCTCCTAATCCCAACGCAGATAATCCCAACATAGTTGCCACAATACCAAGAGGGTCATTAAATACACTTTCTGCCTCTAAGGTTATAGCAATTTCTGGGTCTATGTTGGATTTGGAGAATATTGGGATTAGTGTTGCAGGATCAGTTGCACAATTTATTGCACCATACAAATATCCAACTGGGTTAAGGTTGGGTAATTTAAAAATCATATTGAATATTATCCCAGAAATAGCAAGAGAAATAAACAATGCAATTGTATCTAATTTTAAAACTGTTTTTAATACTCTTTTTAAAACAATCCATCTCATTTCAAATGCTCCCACTAACAAAAGAACAATTAAACCTACGGTTCCAACAATGGCAAAGATATTCTGTGCGTAACTGGATGATATTATGCCAGTTACTGGCCCAACAAAAAGCCCAAATAACAGCAACAATGGAATATCAGGTAGTCCCATTTTTTCTCCAATTCTCGCTATAAATGATCCTGCAATCAATAATAATGAAATATACCCAATTGCTATGGAATACTCCATTTTCACACCTATTTATTAATGTTTTAATCCTATAAAAATAATCTGATAATTAATCAACAACCTCTCATTTTTGGATAAATTATGAAAATAATTGTGATACTTAAAGTTTTTCATGGGATATTGTATATTCTCCTTCCTGAGTAATTTAAAGTAAACACATATTTATAGATTATTTTGTTCAAACCTCAAACACCAACCCAAAAATTTATATATCAATTGCTATTTTAACCTATCCTCCGATCCTCAAGGTGATATTATGAAAACGTTAAGGTTCAAAAAAGACAAAGTCATAAAAATAAGTGAAGAACTGTTCCCAGATGAGTTATGTGAGAGATGTGGAAGATGCTGTATATTACACGCATACAAAACAGAAAATGGATTAGAGGTTATTTACTGCCAACATTTAGATAAAGAAACAAAATTATGCAGTGTTTATAAAAATAGATTTGAACATGGATGTTTAACAGTTATGGAAGGAATTATGGCGGGAGTTTTCCCAAAAGATTGTCCATACGTTAAAGATTTAGAAAGTTACGAAGAACCTTGGTTCTATAGATTAATTAGAGAAGAAAATGAATGAAAAAATACAAAAATAACTTTCATCCTTTTATCCCTTCATTTTACCCATATTCATCTTGATTATGCAGATTTTCTTTTGGTATGTTTCTGAAGTTCAAATCTCAGCTAATTTCAAGTTTATCATACAACCCCATCAGTTTTTCTTTTCGCTTTTTATTGTATCTACCAGTGTCATCAAACATGGAAAGATTAATCAATTTTTCAAATTGTTTTCTATAGGGGTTGGGAATCTCCTTTATGCCAATTTTAGAAACAATCTTAGCCAGTTCAATTTCTGAATATAACTTCCATTTATTTAAAATTTCGATGTATTTCTCAAATTTTTTAACATCTATTGCATTTTCTGTGTAGAGTGCATCTTCATTTATGAAACAAAATCTGTTGACAATTTTAAATTCTTCCTCAAACTTCGGTGTGGCTATATCGTTTATTATTTTCAGAATTTCACACATGGTATCCTTTTCACCAGAAAGGAAGTCCCAGAGTTCTCCAGCAATCAGAAACTCATCCTTGTCGAAATATTTTGAGAATTCAATAAGATAAGAGGCGAATCTTTCTTTATCATATCCGCAAGGATCATTGTTGGAAGTTGGATCAAAAGGGAAACCAAGATAGTATCTGACCTTCTTTTTAGGGAATTGGTACATCAAATATGCTTTTCCATATAGTATTTTCTGTTTCTCTCCCCTCATTTCACCAGCATTTGGTCTTACACTTTTTAGTTCTATCATGATAACTTCTTCTTTAGTTTCAATATACACATCTGCTGTGAAATTCAGTCCTCTCTCCAATTCATTCGTATTACCTTTCTCAAACAATGCCCTCCTCAACATTTTTTCTTCCTCTTTCATGTTGGGCTTTCTTGACCCGCTTTTTAGGTCGGTTATTATGTCTTCAATTATCATTTTAGCAGATTTTGGAATGCTGTAATTATTGAATGTCCTTTTCTCACCATCGGATAGTATATGGGCCACATTCTCAAAATAACTTTGTCCTAAAGTGGTACTTAATCCATGGAACCAGCTTGAGAGGGTAAGAAATCTTATCGCTTCATCCTCGTTTTTGATGTCTATTTTTTTGTAAAATGCTTTCAGAAATGCCAAATGAAAGGGCATATTTCGTAATTCGGAATTTTCATCTGGCAGAGACCTGAATCTGTTAACGAGTACCCGTATGGTTTCTATTGCTATTTCTTCTATTTTATCCTCTGGTAGCATTTATTCCACCTCTACTTCAAATATGCTCTCGTAGTAGGGATTTCTATCTCTTGATGTGCGGTTCAAAACGGGTCTCTTAAATTCTTTAATAACCTTCATTTTTGCCTTTTCAAATATCTCTGGATAGAGATTTCTCTTATCATTCACAACAATAAATATCTTGGCATCCTTTCTTAAAAACCGCTTCATGTTTAGTAAAACTTGAGAAATACCTTCAATATATTCTTCTTGGGCTTTTTTGTTAGTTCCTTGGAACTTTGGCCCAATCTCGAGCCTATCAAACCTTTTGAATCCAAAAAGTTCATATGCATAAGCGTGCTGCTCATGATAATCTATCTGACCTAAATAAGGGGGGGATGTAAATATCCCATGAATCTTCTTTTCTTGATAGAGTTTAAAGAATTCTGGATTTGTTTTTTCCAATTCTTCTTCGATATCTATCTTACGAGAGTCTCCCTGAAATACGGCGTAATAAGCATCTTTTCTCAATTTTGAGAATTCTTCGATCCTTTCAATTACATCGTAGGTATATTTTTTCAGATGCTGGGCAATGGTGTTGACCGGTCTGCATATTTTTTTGTGTTTGTAGCAATAATATGGGTCATACACCGGATTCTTAAGTGTTGCAAGATCAAAATGTGTTGTGGCCCTCACTGAGCGAGCGGTTCTGCTTAGGATAATCATAGCGACTTTTTTAATTGCTTCATCTTCAATGTTATTAATTAGAGAGAGATAAAATGCCATTTCCTCCCTAATCTCTGGAGAATACCACATATACAGGAATGATTTATCTTTAAATGGACCATCTTCAGATATATCTTCCCGATATTTTTCTTTTAATTTTTGATATTTTGCATAGAATTCTTGCATAACTCTGGATGAATATTCTTTTTCATTGATTTTTCCCATGTGAAGCATCCTTCTGTATTCTTGAGAAAAATATTTCTCGTTAAATTTCCGTATGAGTAATTCTACTTCTTCATCAAATTCTTTCCGTTTTCTCTGCTCTATATGTTCCAATGTTTTGTTAAGCATATCTAAAAGAGTACTTCTTAATTTTTTAATATCATAGTTTTGAAGTTTGACTTCCGCAATCAAACAGTTGAATGGAGAGATATCCACACCGATGGAGTGAATCCCCATTTCCAATGCCTGTACTAACGTTGTACCTGAACCCATGAAAGGATCAAGTATAATATCTCCTGGTTTAAAGTAGTTCTTAAGAAAATATTCAACCAACTGGGGAATGAACTTTCCTTTGTAGGGATGAAGGCGATGAACATGTTTTGTCCTCTCCTTTTCAGTGACCAGATCAAAAGCAAGCTCCCAGTCAAGTTTAAATCCCAATTTTTGCTCCCATTCCTCTCTTTTCTTGAAGATATGTGTTTTATAGTATTCTTCTACTTCCTTAATATCTACAAAAACTCGATTTTTTATTTTATATTTATTTATCCGTCCATACTGCACAAGATATGAGATGTTATGTGGCATAACATTCAATCCGAGTTTATTTTTAATTTCTTTCGCTGCTTCATCTATAGTGACTAGTTTTTTGTGATCCCTAATATGAATCCATTTATCCAGGGTCATCTCCATGTTAGTACCTCCAATGAATAATTAGATGAATGACAATCAAAAGTAAATCTTATCTACATTTTAACTTCGCTACTTTTAACTAAAATAAAAATAAAATTAATAAAATTTATCCTTGCATCTGTTTCATCCAATTAACAACTCTTTTAATCCCCTCTTTTAAATCAACCTCTGGTTTCCACCCTAACATTTCCGCCTTTTTTATATCCAAATAAATTCTCCTAACTTCTCCTTCTCTTGGCTTGTCATATATTGGTTTATCTTCATAATTTAACTCATCGGCAATAATTTTGAATAATTCATTAACAGATGTCTCTTTTCCAGTCCCAATATTCACAATTTCATTTTTCCAATCAAGTGCCATTAAATTTGCCCTTGCAACATCCTTTACATAAACAAAATCCCTCGTCTGATTACCATCTCCAAAGATTATTGGATTTTTATTGTTTAAAATTCTATCTATAAAGATACTTATAACTCCTGCTTCTCCCCTTGGGTCTTGTCTCTCTCCATAAACATTGGAATATCTTAAAATGCAATATTCTATGCCATATAACCTATTATAGAGCTTTATATATTCCTCCCCACAATATTTACTCAATCCATAAGGAGAAAGTGGGGCAATAGGATGATTTTCATCTACTGGCAAATACTCTGGTTCACCATAAACTGCCCCACCAGATGAGGCATAGATAATTTTTTTGACATCATATCTCCTCATATTCTCTAAAATATTTAAAGTTCCTAAAACATTAACATCTCCATCATAAATGGGATCCTCTACTGATTTTCTCACATTTATTTGTGCTGCTTGATGAATAACAACATCAATATCCTGAAAATCGATTTTTTCATCCAAATTTTTGTTTGTTATATCTCCTTCAACAAACTCTGCCTTTGGATTTATGTTGTTTTTATTTCCAGTCACTAAATTATCTAAAATAACAACTTCATGTCCATTTTTTATCAATTCATCAACGATATGACTTCCAATAAATCCTGCTCCACCTGTTACAAGAATTTTCATTTTTACCGCCTAATTTTGTTGTTTATTCATAAAAATTTAAAGTAAAATAACTAAAAAATAATAAAATAATAATGAGTAATTATAAGAAGAAAAATTTATTAAATTATGCCAAATTCTCCATTAATTTTCTTGCTGCCTCTTCCATTGAAGTTTCGTAAGGAATGCCATTTTCCTCTAAAATTTTCCTTCCCTCTTCTTCATTAGTTCCCATCATTCTAACGGCAAATTTTACATTAGGATGCTCTTTTAAAATCTCAACAATTCCCTTTGCAACCTCATCACACCTTGTTATTCCACCAAGTATATTTATAAAAACTCCCCTAACCTTTGGATTTTCTAAAACCTTTTTCAATGCCTTTTTAACAATCTCTGCACTTGCTCCACCGCCAATATCTAAGAAACATGCTGGATTTCCACCAAATTCTTTAATAATGTCCATACTTGCCAACGTCAAACCTGCTCCATTTCCAATAACCCCAATGTCCCCATCCAACTCAACATAGGCAAATTCTAATTTCTCCTTTTTACCAAATTCTTCAAACTTTGAGTAATCATGCCTATAATAAGCATCATCATCGACATTCAAAACAGCGTCAGCAGCATAAACCTTTCCATCCTCTGTTATAACAAGAGGGTTTATCTCAGCCAATACGGCATCCATTTCTTTGAATACTTTATATAACTTATACATAACATCAGCAACTATAGGGATTTCTTTTGATGGAATACCTGCATGTTTCAAAATCCACCTTGCAGAGTATGGAAGGAACTCTTTTCTTGGTTCTATGTGGTATTTTACGATCTTTTCAGGGTTTCTTTTTGCTACTTCTTCAATATCTACTCCACCCTCAGTTGAAAACATAATAGCTGGCCTTTTTTCAGTTCTATCAATAACAATTCCCAAGTAGTATTCCTTTTTTATTGGCAATTTCTCCTCAATTAATACCTTCTCAACTTCCTCTCCTTTTATCTCTTTGCTAAAAAGTTCATTAATCTTCTCTTTTAACTCCTCTTTATTATCTGCAAATAAAATTCCTCCTGCTTTTCCTCTTCCACCAACTAAAACCTGAGCTTTAACTACAACAGGCTTATTAATCCCGATGTCATCTATCTTTGAAATTTCTTCCTTTGAAATAATAAAACCTTCTGGAATTGGAATTCCATATTCCTTAAATATGTTTTTTGCTTCATATTCATGCAACTTCATTTAATCACCCCATACACCATTAATAACAATGAAATTTCAATGTTTATACAAAAATAACGATACCTAAACAATAAAATTTTTAAAGTGATATTAAAAACTTTTGACCGTAAGATTATAGTAGTTCTGCAATTAAATGACATTTATCTTACACTTAATTTAAACATATAAAGTTATTTAATCATTCACTAATTGATTTAAGATAATGATTTATGACACTCTTGTGCAGAACGATCTATGTCAAATTACCCAGTTGGTTAGCGAGGTCTTTAATCTTCTCAGAGTACGTGGAACTTACATTTGTAACGGTTTTATTTACAGTTTTTCCAGTAGTTTTTATTGTTGTTAAATAATGATATGCAGCAACTACTGCTACTACAATAGCCACCATAAGTAATATACCAAGTTCCATAGTAATCTGTGCTTTTTTAGATGTTATAATTTTCATAATTTCACCATCCTAAACAGAATAAAAATTAAATGTAACTATTAATATCCTAAATTTTAGTATATAATACCACAGGTTTCGTATAGCCGTTTGCGTTATAATGCATAATCAAAATTAAGGAAAGAATCATATCCCATTTGAAAATTTAACTATGATTATAGCCCCTTTCAAAATTTTATTGTTATTAAATAACTGACAAAAGTTCCGCAAACGACTATAATAATATACAATTTTGGTGAAATTATGGATATTCCAAAATCACATCCAAGGTATGAATCACTATTAAAAAGAGAGAAAATCGTAGAAGCATTAGATAAAGGCATATTAGCAAAAGCTGGATTAATAGCACATGGGAGAGGAGAGACCTTCGACTATCTAATCGGAGAAAAAACAACAGATATTGCACTTGAATCAATAAAAGCAGCTGCTGCTTTGCTGGTTTTGGCAGAAAATCCAGTTATATCAGTAAATGGAAACACGGTTGCATTAGCTAAGGAAGATGTTGTAAAACTTGCAAAAGAACTAAATGGAAAAATTGAGGTGAATTTGTTTTATAGAACAAGAGAAAGGGAAGAGAAAATAAAGAAAGAGTTTGAAAAAGAGATAGAAAATGGAGAGATAAGATTATTAGGAGTGGATGATGCAAACAAACAAATTCCAAATTTGGATAGTTTAAGGGGAAAGGTCTCAGAAGAGGGAATTTATACTGCAGATGTGGTTTTAGTTCCTTTAGAAGATGGAGATAGGACAGAAGCATTGATAATGATGGGAAAAAAGGTAATTTCCATTGATTTAAACCCACTATCAAGAACTGCAAGGAAATCAACAATAACTATTGTGGATGAATTAACGAGATGCCTACCATTGCTCATAAAGTATGTTAGAGAATATAAAAATAAAAGTAGAGATGAATTGGAAGACATCGTAAATAATTACAACAACAAAGAAAATTTAAAAAGAATGCTCAACTATATAGCAGATAGGTTAAAAAGTTTAGAGATTGATTAACGATTTATTAAATTATAAATATCTCCGCTCATTGACCATAATAAATCCAAATATAGTCGTTCTACAATTAGATGACAGTTAGCGTAACTCTAATTTAAATTGGAGTTTTGTTAAATTACCTAAAATTGGAAATTTAAGATTATGGACAGTGCCGTAATTTGTAGAACGACTATAGTTTAGTTTGCATTAAATAATTAAATATTGGCAAACATTATAATATTGCTATAAAATTATCCGGTGAGATTATGGAAGTTGGAGATGTCGTAAAAATTTGCACAAAAGATACTGAATATGTTGGAGTAGTTCTCCCTTCAATAGACGAAAACACAGTAGTCATAAAAATGAAGAATGGCTATAATGTAGGAATTTTAAAAGAGAATATTGAGAAAATCGAAATTATTGAAAAGGGTAAAAAACCAGAATACAAGCTGCCTCCATTAGGCATCAAAAAGAACCCAAATCTAAAAAATATCGCTATTCTCTCAACTGGAGGAACAGTTGCTTCAAGAGTAGATTATAAAACTGGAGCAGTTCACCCTGCATTTACAGCAGATGATTTAATAAGGGCAGTTCCAGAACTTTTGGATATAGCAAACATTGAAGGAAAGGCAATAATGAACATTCTAAGCGAGAATATGCTTCCATCATATTGGAAGAAAATTGCTGAGGCAATTAAGGAAGAGATTGAAAATGGGGCGGATGGAATTGTTATAACTCACGGAACAGATACGATGCACTATACAGCGAGTGCTTTATCCTTTATGGTAGATGCTGATGTGCCAATAATTTTGGTTGGAGCGCAGAGAAGTAGCGATAGACCTTCCTCAGATGCAGCATTGAATTTAATTAGTGGAGTTTTGGCGGCAACTGAGCCAATTAAGGGTGTTTATGTTGTTATGCATGGGGAGAGTGGAGATACATTCTGCTATTTGCATGAAGGAGTTAAAGTTAGGAAATCCCATTCATCAAGAAGAGATGCATTTAAATCAATAAACACCATTCCTGTTGCAAAGATAAATCCATTTACAAAGGAGATAGAATATTTAAGAGAACCAAAAAAAAGTGAAGGAACTAAAAAAGTGAAAATAAATACCAACTTAGAAGAAAAAGTAGCATTAGTTAAGATTTATCCAGGAATTAGTTCAGATATTTTAAAGTTTTATGTTGACAATGGATATAAAGGAATTGTTTTAGAAGGAACTGGTTTAGGTCATGCACCGGAAACAATCTTTGATGGCATAAAATATGCAGTAGATAATGGTGTTGTAGTTGTAATGACAACCCAAACAATACACGGAAGAGTAAACATGAATGTATATTCAAATGGAAGAAAACTGCAAAAGTTAGGAGTTATTGGATGTGAAGATATGCTACCAGAAGTTGCATTGGTTAAGTTAATGTATCTTTTAGGAAATTATAATGTAGAAGAAGTTAAAAAATTAATCAACAAAAATTTAGTTGGGGAAATTGAGTATAGAAGTAGATTTGACTGCTATTAAACATAATCTAAAAATAATTCAGTAAAAATAATCAATAATTGACAAATGATTAACAAAATAAATAAAATAAATTAAATTTACATGAATTAGGTGATAAAATGGAGATTGATTACAACAAAATAGGGTTAAAGGTTGGTTTAGAAATCCACCAGCAATTAAACACAAAGAGAAAACTCTTCTGCCACTGTCCAACAGTTATTAGAGATGATGAGCCAGATGGGGAAATAGTGAGAGTTTTAAGACCTTCTCAAAGTGAGATGGGAGAAGTTGATAGGGCAGCATTGTTGGAGGCAAAGAAGGGAAAAAAATTCATTTATCAATACTACAAAGACACAACTTGCTTAGTTGAGTTAGATGAGGAACCTCCTCATCTACCATCAGAGGAGGCAATAGAGGTTGCGTTAGAGGTTGCTTTAATGATGAATATGAAAGTTGTTGATGAAGTCCATACAATGAGGAAGATTGTTATTGATGGTTCTAACACATCAGGTTTCCAAAGGACAATGTTCATAGCAAAGGACGGATATATCGATACGGAATTTGGAAAAGTAAGAATAACAAGTTTATGTTTAGAGGAGGATGCAGCAAGAAAGATTGAAGATAGAGGAGATTGTGTCGTCTATAACTTAGATAGATTGGGGATTCCATTAGTAGAGATTTCAACTGAACCAGATATCACTTCCCCAAAAATGGGTAGAGAGGCAGCAAAAAGAATTGGGGAAATTTTAAGGGCAACAGGAAAAGTTAAGAGAGGATTAGGAACAATTAGGCAAGATATTAACATATCAATAAAAGATGGGGCAAGAATTGAGGTTAAAGGTGTCCAAAACTTAGATTTAATTGAAAAAGTTATAGAGAACGAAGTAATTAGGCAAATTAATCTATTAAAGATAAGGGATGAATTAAAAGAGAGAAATGCTGAGGTTGTTGATGAAGTATTTGATGTAACAGAGATATTTAAAGATACAAAATCAAAAGTTATAAGAAATGCTTTAAAAAAGAAGAACGGTAAGGTTAAGGCAGTTTTATTGAAGGGCTTTGCTGGTTTAGTAGGTAGAGAAATTCAACCAGGAAGAAGGTTAGGGACAGAGTTCTCAGATAGGGCAAAGGTTATTGCGGGGGTTGGAGGGATTTTCCACACCGATGAACTTCCAAAATATGGTATTAGTGAGGAAGAAGTTAAAAAATTGAGAGAATTTGTTAATGCAGGAGAAAATGATGCTGTAATAATTGTTGCAGATGAAGAGGAAAAAGTAGATAAGGCATTGGAGGCTGTAAAAGAGAGGGCAAGGGAAGCACTCATTGGAGTTCCAGAGGAGACAAGGAAGGCTTTGGAAGATGGAAACACTTCCTACTTAAGACCATTGCCAGGAGCAGCAAGGATGTATCCTGAAACTGATATTCCACCAATAAAAATAAGTAAAGAGTTGATTGAGAAAATTAAGAATAACCTTCCAGAGATGCCAGAGGAAAAAGCAGAGAGGTTCATGAAAGAATATGGCTTAAATGAAGAGTTAGCAAAGCAGATGGTTCTCTCATACTATGTAGATTTATTTGAGAAACTTTGTGAGGAGTTCAAGTCCATAAAACCAACATTAATAGCAACAACATTAGAGGGAACATTAAAAGAAATTAGAAGAGAGGGCTATGACATATCAAAAATTACTGAAGAACATTTAAGAGAGACATTTAAAGCATTATCAGAAGGAAAAATGTCAAAAGAAGCAATTATTGAAGTTCTCAAAGGATTCTGTGAGTTCCCAGATAAGAACATAGATGAGATTTTAGAGATGAAGGGATTAAAATCATTATCAAAAGAAGAAGTCGAAGAGATTATTGAAAACATTATAAAAGAGAACATTGAAGTTGTTAAAAGTAAGGGAATGGGAGCAGTGGGTATGTTAATGGGAAGATGTATGGCAGTTTTGAGGGGTAAAGCAGATGGTAAATTGGTCAATACCATATTAAGAGAGAAATTATCAGAGTATCTCTAAGAAACCTCTAAATGAAACCTTTAAAAGAAACTTTTAAAAAAAGTTTCATCAAAATGGGATGCATTGCTTCGCTTCGCTCAGCAATGCCTCTTAGAGAGTTTAATAGCATATATTAAATTTCCTAATTAATCTTTCTTGCTTCTTACGAACGAAGTGAGTAAGTCGTAAAAATTCCGAAGGAATTTTGAGATTATATACCCCCTGTTGAATTTTGGTACTAGAAAATCGATAAAAAGTATTACTGATTTTTTCAAATTAAAATTGAGGTTTTTTAATTATTTTAGTTTTTTGGTTTTATTTTGTATGTTTTAAGTTTGGATTGGTTTTAAATTGTGTAATATCTCTAGAACTTTCGCAAGTATATTCGAATATTTAATTATAATCACTAAATTAAATATATCTATTGCAATCCTATACTATTATTTTGAATAACAAAAATTGTTTTGGGATAATATGCTAAAAAAGATGGGGTCTATCGTTTACATGCTTTTTATATTACTTTCAGAGGTTAATTCGTGTGTAGAGCTATCAAAAACGTTGCGTATTTTCGGAATAAACATATCCCACGATACTATAAATCGAATTCTTTGGGATGAAGGAATTTCTCCTCAAGAGAGACTATTTAGCTATGTTAGAGATTTTATCATTCCCGACTATAACATTATCGTTATAGACGACTTTGTTATAGACAAAATTTACTCCAAATCAACAGAGTTTACCTATTATTGTTGGAGTAACCTACACAAACGAGTAGTTAAAGGCATACATATCGTTGATTGCATTGTTACAAATGGAAAAAACATCATTCCAATCGATTTTAGAGTCTATGATAAACAAAGAGATGGAAAGACAAAGAACGATTTATGCAGAGAAATAATATCATCTTTGGTGGAGAAAGGCTTAAATATTCGATATATCTGCTTTGATAGTTGGTATTCAAGCAAAGAAAACTTAAAACTCATAGATAAGTTCGGTTTATTTTACCTCTGCAGGATTAAAAGAAATAGGAAGATAAAACTCTCCAAAAACGGAGAGTGGATTTCGATTAAAGAACTTGGAGAAATTCCTAAGAGCGGCTTAATCGTTTATCTAAGGAAAGTGGGCTATGTCAAACTCTTCTGCCTTTCCAAAAACGGAAAGGCAGTATATTATATAACGAATAACCTATTTATGGATTTCGAAGAATTCCAAGAGGTCAGAAACGCCTCTTGGAGAATCGAAGAATTCCACAGAGGGGTTAAACAGTGCTGCAATATCGGAAATTTCTTCGTTAGAAAGAGACTTCCAGTATTAGGACACATCTCGTTAGCCATGAGAGCTTTTTTTATTTTAGAGAGGATTAGAATTGATAAAAAGATTACTTGGTATGAGTTTAGAAGAGAACTAAACCGAATAGCCGTTGGGAATGCTATAATCTCTTTATGTAAAGAAGCTGGTTTATTGTTAATCTAAGTATTTAAATGTATTTGCGAAAGTCCTAATCTCTTCTAATCATTGAGATTTATTGGAGTGGTTGTGCATTGGATTTATAAATAATTTGCACAATCTTTCTTACTCTTATAAAGGGTTTGATAATCATACAGTAAGAAAATTCGGGTTGAAAAAGAAAGATTTATATAGGAGTTTGGGCATAAAATAAGGATGAAGTTATAGGGTTTGAATTGCTTATCCATTAAAACAAGGATGGAAACTTAGAAATTAAGAAATAGTGGGTGGATCGGGTCACCCACCCATAGTTTGAATACTTCATCCATTAAAACAAGGATGGAAACATAATCTCTGGATCAGAACCCATGTAGAAGAGTCGTTTGAATACTTCATCCATTAAAACAAGGATGGAAACATAATCTCTGGATCTATTGACATCCTAATACACACCGTTTGAATTGCTTATCCATTAAAACAAGGATGGAAACCACTCATGCGGTTCTAAAAGCAGAGCCACATACTCCGTTTGAATACCTCATCCATTAAAACAAGGATGGAAACTCGGGATTTTGTTTCTTAATCTTTTTCGCTTTTTTCAGTTTGAATACCTCATCCATTAAAACAAGGATGGAAACGTAATTTTATAATTTCATTTTCAATTGCTTCTAAAAGTTTGAATTACTCATCCATTAAAACATGGCTGGAAACATTAAATGATGCATTTGGTTGAAGAACTAAAAGCAATGAAAAATTGTTATTAATTATGAAGACAAAAAATAAAGTATAGTTGGGAATATTAAAACGCTCATCATGTAGGAAAATGGAGTTTTTGTTTTTAAACATAAAATGCCGATTGAGATTGCTGTCAAATAAATAGTCAAATGATAAAATAGATGGTTGTTGATGGATGAAATAACAACTACAAAAGTGCAGAAAAAAATAAAAAATATTGAAATCTTTTTGAAATTTATCTTCTGCATTTTTAAAAGGATAAATTTTGATAAATACAACAAAACAACAAATGAAATCGATGATGCAATAATTATAGACGGTATTAATTGGAATAGATCAACATCAATGTTTAAATTTTTTATCGCCTTTGCCACGCCACTTCTACCAGTCCCAATTAAAAATAATGCAAAGATTGAAAATACTTCATTAGCTAATGTTATAGAGCCTTGTGAAACAATAAAATTCCTTATATCGGTTTCTCTTATCAATTTACTCAAAAAATAGTTCACCTGTGCTCCTCCAACGCCGGGTAAAAATATTCTTAAAAATCCCCCAACAGAGCCAAAGAATGCTGATTTTAAAAAACTCAACTTAAAATCTGGAAATGTTATAATTTGGTGTGGTATCCTTGCTGTTTTAAGGTTGTTTATCAATATTGGAATACCAAACATGCCTGTAAATATTGCAGTTAATGTGCAGTTGAAGGATGGATTTTTATATAGCGTGATAACTCCAAAAATCCCAGATAATAGCGTTATAACCAACGCCCAATAACTCCTTGAAAATATAACAATAATAAACAAAACTAACGCCAAAATAAATGGAAGATATGACTTTAAAAAACTATAAAACCGATAAAAATCCAAATTTAAAAATGATATAACAAAAATCACAAAAATTGAAGATACTATACCTAAAAATGCCCCAAAACCTGATAAAAACACCGCCTCATAACCTAAACCCCTCAAAGTTAATCTATGCATTGGAAAGACGGCAGTTGCTGTTTCATCATCAGGTACTCCTAAGAACACCGTTGGAACGTAATTTATAAAATAGTGGGCAACAACCATGCCAATTAAAAAGAACACATAACCACTCTCGAAATAAGGAATAAATAGGAAAGATAATGCCACAATATTGTTTGGATGCACGCCAGGGAATAATCCAGTAAATGTTCCGCAAATGATGCCCAAAAAGAGAAAGAACAAATTATTTATTGGCATTCTTTGAACACCATTTGCATTTTTTATAACCTAATTCTTCTGCATCTTCCTCAGAATAGAAGTAAATTCTATTATCTTTCTTTATTTTCTTACCATAAGGACAATCTTCTGATGTGTGGTATGTTTTCCCATATTTTGAGGCATATATATGCGTTGGAATTGGAGAGAGATAAATATCCTTCTCAAAATTTAACTTTTCAATTAACTTGAAGTTATCTATATCCTCTAAAATTAGTTGGTATCTCCCATTGTATGTTGATATTTTCCCAATCACTTGAACTTTATCCTCCTCTTTTATGGAACATGGCTGATAATCCTTTATGTAATTTGTTAGTTCTTCTCTTACTTTTCCAAATGCAACAACATTTAAATGTCCCGTGCCATCACTTATAGTTAAAGATTTAACTTCCAATATATGTCGATATTCGTCTCTCTTGACTATCAATTTTTGAATATAACCAGTTATTTTTACATAGTCCCCATCCTTTATCTCACAAATTTTGACGTCTTTTGGCTCTAAGGTATAAAAATTTAGGGATATTAAACCCAATACTGCAAATATTAAACAAAATGCTATAACGTGCTTATCATTCATCACCATCCCAATTATTGCTTAGTTTCTTTTTTGATGAAATTCTTTGCTATATCCATAATGTTCTCAGATATCACATATTTTGCATTGTCTTTTAACACAATTGAAGCAACTTCCAATGCTTTGTATAATTGTGCTTCATCCTTAAAGTATTGCTGCGCTGCTTCAGCAACAATTTTAATTGCCTTTGCCTGCCCTTCTGCCTCAATCCTATAACTCTCTGCAATACCTTCTGCTTTTAAGATTCTACTTCGTTTCTCTCCCTCTGCCTCTAAGATTGCTGCTCTCTTCAACCTCTCCGCCTTCATCTGCTGGGTCATCGCATCTTTTATATCTTGTGGTGGCTCAATCTCCCTAAGTTCAACTTTCTCTACCTTAACCCCCCAGACGTCAGTTTCCTTATCTAATATCTCCAACAATATTGAATTTATGTGTTCTCTCTTATTCAAGACCTCATCCAACTCCATATTACCAATTATTGCCCTCAATGTTGTTTGAGTAAGGTTTATTATTGCAAATTCGTAATTCTGAACCTCCAAAATTGCCCTATTAACATCCACAACCCTATAATAAATAACCGCATCTATCCTAACAGCAGCGTTATCTTTTGTTATCATCTCTTGTGGTGGAATATCAACAACTTTTGTCCTTAAATCCACCTTTATAGGTACATCAAAGAATGGGATTATTAAATTTACTCCAGGCCTCAACATTCCTATAACTTTACCAAGCCTGAATATAAGCCCCCCTTCATACTGCTTAACAATAACAACTGCCTTTGTAATAATAAATAGAGTAATTAAACCTAATAGAATCCAAAACCACACAACTATCACCCTAATAATGAATTAATAATAAATTATAAACAACTATGATTTTTAACAACCTGTTTAATTTTCTTTTTTCTTAACTATGAGGGAAACCCCCTCTATACCAACAACAACAACTTTTTCTCCTTTTTTTATTGGTTCTTTTGCCTTAGCTTGCCATTTCTCCCCATCTATCAAAACAAACCCATAATGGTGTTCATCAACATCCTTAAGCATAATTCCCTCCATGCCAATGTATTTTTCAGCCCCTATTTTCACATCCATGCCTTTCTTATAAACTGCTTTGTGAATTATATAGAGTGTCACAACTCCTGCAATTATTGCAGATGGTAAGGCAAAATTTGGGGCAATTATTAAAAAAACTCCATAGATTAGTATTGCAATTCCCCAAGCCGGAAAATACAACCCAGGAATAATGGTTTCTAAGGCAATCATGAATAATCCCGCTAAAATAAAAGCATATCCTATCTCCATAACACAGCCCCACACATTATTTAAGATTATTTAAGATTTTAAAATATTTTAAAATAAAGTTTAATTTTTTACACTATTATATATTATTTTACTATTATATATTATTTTCTATTTTGTAGCATCCTAAAATTATTTTAAGTATAAAAAATAAAAAATAAAAAAAGAAATAAATCAAATTTTATTGCTTGCTTTTAACGAACTCAACAACTTTTTCCTTAATTGTCTCAAACTCACCACTATATTTTCCTTGTGCTAAGTGTTCTCTTCCTCCACCTTTTGCAACATGCCTAATCAATTCAACCATACTTATATCAACATTTTCTCCTCTCTTACATAAAATATTTCCATTATCGTTCAGCAAGACCACAATAGAGCCTTCTTTTACCAAATTATCAGCAATATTCAACATCTCTTTTGGATCACCTTCAACTTTCTCAACTAAAACTTTGTATTTTCCAACTTCTTCAAACTTGTTCATTAACTCGTATTTTTTAAGTTCTCCAATTTTCTTCTGCAGTTCTTCGATAGTCTTTCTTTGTTCTTTCCACTCATCAAAGAACCTCTTAACCGCCTTTGGCAGCTGCTCTGGTGGAACTCCTAAGATTCCACTTGCTTCTATTAATGTATCTTCCATTTTTTGGATTTCCTCAACTGAATTTATTCCACTTGTGTATTCAAGCCTTTCAACACCATCTTGAATTCTTTCAGTCCTCAAAATCTTTATAAATCCAACTTCTGATGTGTTCTCGCAATGCGTTCCACCACACGCCTCAATATCAACACCTTCAATCTCAACGATTCTCAAAACATTTCCTGGGACAACTCCCCCTTGGTAAATTCTAAATCCATATTTTTGCTCTGCATCATTCCTATTCATGAATGTTGATTTTATTGGGATGCCTTTTAAAACAATTTCATTTGCAATTCTTTCGATTTCCTTTAACTGCTCTCTGCTAATTCTTTCATAATGTGTAATATCTAACCTTGCCTTATCAACCTCAACATTTGAACCTGCCTGCCAAACGTGTTTACCCAAAACTTTTTGACATGCTGCGTTAATTATGTGTGTTGCTGTGTGATTCCTCATCAACCTTTCTCTATCTTCCCAGTTAATGACACCTTTTACAACATCCCCTTCTTTTAAGCCACCGACATCTTTAAGTTTGTGGTAAACAATGTTGTTTTTCTTTTGAACCTCAATAACCTCCTTATCATTTATAAATCCAGTATCGTACCTTTGCCCACCACCTTCTGGATAGAAGAGTGTTTTATCTAAAATCACATAATTATCAACAATTTTCAATATCTTTGCCTCAAACTCCTTCTGTTTTGGATTTTTGTAGAATAATAACTCTGTCTCTGGAACATCCACATCTGGTAAGTCCTCTTTCTTGTCCTTTGTCTCTTCTTTTTTCTGTTCATGTCTCTCTGCAACTATTGTGTAGAAATTGTCTGGGATGTTTATTTTTACCTCTTTCTTTGTTTTTTGCCCAATTTCTTTTGCAATATCCTCTACAACCTCTGGTGGTAATCCATGGCTGTCATAGAGTTCAATTAAATCATCTAAACCAATCTCATTCTTAGATTTAACTAATCTCTCAACAATTCCTCTCCCCCTGTTAAGTGTTTGTATGTATTTTTTCTCTTCAACCTCAACAATTTCCATAATATAATCTTCCATCTCCAAAAGCTCTGGATAAAGGTCTTTTAAGTTTCCCAATTGCATTTGGATGATATCTTTTAATGATAAAGTTAATCCTGCCTTTTCCATGTATCTCAACGTTTTCCTTAAAACCAACCTTGCCAAATATCCATCTTTAACATTTGAAGGAACGATTCCATCCCCAAACATAAATGCTAAGCATCTTGTGTGGTCTGCTATTGCGTAGATGTTTTCTAATGGACTTATCAATTTATCAAGTTCCTCAACATCCATTCCAATCTTATCAGCAACCCTCTTCCTCAAAATCTTCAAGTCCCCAACATCCTCAATATCCATCAATCCAGCAACTTCTGTAATCTTTGCCAATATTCTATCGTCTATGTTTTCAATTCCAGCATTTTTCTTCAATTTCTCAACAATATCCCCAAATACAGCATCATAAGCAGTTGGTGTTCCCTGTGAAGCCCAAACAAACCTCTCAATTCCATAACCAGTATCGACAATCTTTAATGGAATTTCCTTATATGCATCGCCAACTTTCTCATACTGCATAAAGACAAGTGTGGCAAGTTCAACACCGTGTGTAATAACCTCATAACATGGCCCTGCGTTTCCTCCTCCCTCCCACCAACTTTCAATAAATGTCAATGATTTTTCATCAATACCAAGTTTTTTCATGAAGTTAAAGCATAACTCAACGGTCTCATCTGTCCAGTATTTGAAATCATCTTTCTTGTTAAATGCGTGGTGCCCTCCCATTGTAAAGCATGTCATGTGCCTTCCAGTTCTCCCAACATTATCAATATCATTTAACCTAATACATGGCTGGGCAATTACCAATGGGTTTGCCACTGGCTCAACAATTCCCTTTGTTACCCATGGTTGGAAGACAGCAATTGAAGCAATGGTTAAAAGTATATCGTCCCTCCACCTTCTTGCTGTAACTGGGTATCTCTTTATTGGCGTATGCCCATTTTCTGCAAAGAAATTCAAAAATTCCTTAACCATCTCATTGTATGTGTATTTTTTCTTTGTTATTGGATTGCCAATAAATGTATAGACATCACATGGGCTGTCTCCACATGTTTCCCTCTCTTCATCCAAAGTCCAGAAGTATTGTCCACATTTCTTACATTTTTTTCTTACAAATCCTAAATCTTCAAAAAGTTTAACTTTGTAATCGTGCTTTACCTCCATCCTATCACCAAATGAATTTTAGTGGAATATTCAACAAGAAACCTTTTAAAAAAGGTTAAGCAAAACCTGTGGTTTTGCAGCTCGAACCTTACGGTTCGATTTCATCCAAATCGGATGCACTGCCTCGCTACGCTCGGCAGTGCCTCTTAGATATATTATTTGGCAAAACCGAAGGTTTTGCCGTATATCATTTCCGCACACGACTATAATTTAACTTTAAATTTACACTGAATATTTAAAAATCTTTCGTTGTTTGCCCTTTTATTTAGTTAGGCAAAAAATAAAACAATAATATCATAAATAATAATGCATATTAGGACTATACTCTCTCCAATCTTCTTTTAATTGCTATAAAGAGATTACTCAATAGAATTAATGAGATTATCCTGATTGACCACTCGTAAGATATCATTAAGGATGATTTATCAATTATGCCGAGTTGGAAAAATGCCCTCAATGTCTCTTTTAGGCATTTTGGGTAGAATTCTGTTACTTTTGAGAAATCATTATTGTAGTTTAAGAACAGTATTATTAGAGGATATACAAAAATAAAAACCGCAGACCAAAAGATGGGCCTTATAATGGACTCACCATATTTTGATAGCCCATAATAGAAATCATAAACTGCCTTTTCAAACCATGGAAGTCCTTTTTTCAGTAGTTCCATTTCTTTAATAAACAACTCTGATGCCTCTACAAAAGTCCGGTTCTTTTCAAATGACTTCCTTATGTTTCTATACTCTGCGAGGACGGTCTCTTGCCTCAAATATGGTCTAAGTATCTTTATCACTTTTTCAAAGTTCTCATTTTTATTTGTCTCGTTTATCTTTCCCCTTTCTTCTTTTTCTTTGTATCTTAAAAGTTTTTCACTTAAAATTTCCTCTGCTTTTGCTATTATTGTAATGTCTTTAACATCAGTCATTAAAAAGGATATTTTGGACAGTGGGAAGTCCATAAATGTAGTGTTTTGCGGGTTTTTAAAATTCACAAAATTAAAAATTACTACTTCATTCTTATCTGGGCTGAATGTCTCTCTCCTTTTAAAAACGGTAATATCTTCAAATATACAATGCAAAAATTTTGCGAGTTCAAAGGAAACGTTTATGAATTTGGTTAAGTTTTTGAATGTCACTCCGAGAAAATCCACATCTCCCCTAAATGTCGTCCTTGAAAAATCAACGTCCCTCTTGAATATAGTTCCTAAAAAATATGCCTTTTTGTTAAATGTGGTCCTTGAAAAGTTAGCACCTTCATTAAATACTGCCCTTGAAAAAATCGCCGTTTGAAACTGTTTAATTATACATGGACATTTATGAACATTTGTGAGTAAATATTGAAGAAATTTTTAAATATTTGATAATACCATAATCCTACTAAAAAACAAACAACGATTACTATGTCCAATAAGACAAAATCAAAAGGGACTCAGGAATTATCCTATCAAGTCGTTCTATCCTACAAAGTTAGCCATAACTATCCACTTAAAACGTTCTTAATCGAATGCAAAGATAAGTTAAACGAATGCATAGACATGATTTGGAATAACATAGAATACACTAAAAAAGACAAACCAAAACTACCAAAATCAAACGAATTCAAAAGAAACCTAAGAAACAAACTCTTAGAAAATTGGAGTTATGCCTCTCACTACATCGATGGGATTATAAAAACCGCCTATTCCATCCTACAAAGTTGGGCTTCGAACTACAAAAGAGGTTATAGAACTAAAACAAAACCAGTAGTAGAGAGGTTATTCGTTAGAGTTAAAACAACTCTAATAAAATACGACAAAGAAAGAGCGGAGATAAGAATAACGATAAAACCAAGAAAAGAGTATTTAACCTTAAACATCAAAAATGAGTGGTTTTTCGATAAGGTTAAGGACTTAACAATTGGAGAAATTATTTTAAAGGAAAATGAAGCATTCTTAACCTTCAAAGATAATCTAAACTATTCAGACAAAGATATAATCGTTGGAGTAGATAGCAATCTAAAATCCCTCGATTTATTTCATCCGATAGAGGGTTGGATAAGGATAGATTTAACCGAATTACACCGACTTAAGGAGGTTTATGATAAAAAGATTGATGGGCTTAAAAAACTGCTCAAAAAATGTCCTTTAAGAGTTTTGAGAAAGATAAATAGGTTATTCGAAAGAAGGAGAAATAGGGTTAAGGACTTTTTACACAAACTTACAACACAATTATCTCGACTATTTCCGGATGCAATTTTTGTCTTCGAGGATTTGAATAAGAGAAGGATGTATAAAAATAAACACTTCAATAGAAGAATAGATAGGGCGAATTGGAATGGAATAATCGAAAAAATAAGTTATAAGGCGATTGTTATCTTAGTTAATCCTGCCTACACTTCAACGACCTGTCCTATATGCGGGAGTAAAATGGAGTCCCAAGAAGGGCAGGTCGTTTGCTATAATTGTTCAAACTCTTTTAATCGCCAAGTAGTTGGCTGTTTTAATATTTTTAAACGAGGTTTGAATGTAATCAAAAGGTTTATGGGTGGCTCTGGGGTTATCTCGGAGCGAAGCGACGAGAACTTAAAAACCGTTAGGTTTTTATGTCCACGACAGGGGCAGAGGTCTCTGCTAAGAGACTGATGACGCCCAATCCCAACGTAGTTTATTACGTGGATTTAAATGGTAAATATCTTAAATGTCCATAATTGTCCATATTTGACTACGTTGGGAGAACCCCATTCCATTAAACACAGTTCCTAAAAACTCCGCCTCCCCATAAATGCAGTTCTTGAAAAATAAACCTTTCCATCAAACACAACCTCTAAAAAACGGACTATACCATTAAATTTTGCCTTAGAAAAATAAACATTTTCCCTAAACTCTACTTTACCAAAATTAATCTTCTGGAAATTGGCTTCTTCAAAAATCACTCTTTTTTTAAATATAATTTTATCCTTTCCAATTCTATCAGCAAAATCTCTAAAATCAATCTCTGGCAAATAGTAACCAACACAAATTAGTTCCTTATCATTAGTTACTGCATCCACCACTTCATTATAAAATGCCTCCCTAACTTTATCTCCATATTCTTTCCAATAGCTTGGATGATGAAATATACAATAACTATCTTTTATCACTTCCTTTGGAGTGTAGTTTTTATATCTATCAAGGATTCTCTGACATCTTTTGCAAATAGCCAATCCCCCCACCCCACATAAGAATAAAAAATTAAATCCATTTTAAATACACCAAAAATTTTATAGCAAAAATTATTAATTGTTGTGTCCTTAAAGCATGATTAATATTTAAATATCCACACTTAAATAATTTACCTCAAAAAATAATAAAATAATAAATTGAATTCTCTATAAAACAGTAAAATAATATATACCAAACAGTAATGACTTAGGGAAAAATGTGTTTTCTGATTTTAGGTTGTGGGCGTATGTTAAATTTTAATGTGTGATTTAACTTACTTAAAATCAAAAAATCACCTTTTGGAGGGAGATGCTATGAAATATCTAATCACAACAGCATTGGCATACACAAACGGACCTTTGCATTTAGGGCATGCGAGAAGCACATATATCCCAGCAGACATTTTAACAAGATATTTAAAATTAAGAGGAGAGAATGCCATCCATATTGGGGGGACAGATAACCACGGAGTCCCAATAACATTAACAGCAGAGAAAGAAGGCACCACACCCGAAAAAATTGTTGAAAGATACCACAATGAAATAAAGAGGGATTTAGATAGCTTAAATATTGAATTTGATGCATTTGGAAAAACCCACAGCGATATTCACATAGAGACAGCACAAGAATTTTACAAAAAATTAAAAGAAAATGGATACATTTATGAAAAGGAAATTGAGCAATTTTACTGCCCAAAATGCAGCAAGTTTTTGCCTGATAGATACGTTGAGGGAACATGCCCACATTGTGGAGGAGAGGCAAGAGGAGACCACTGTGAAGGTTGTGGAAGGCATTTAGAACCAACAGAATTGATTGACCCTTACTGTGTTCACTGTAAATCAAAACCTGAGGTTAGAAAAACTACCCACTATTTCTTTAAGTTAAGTGCTCTAAAAGAGCAATTAAAAGAATACATAGAGAATGCAAAAGAAATGCCCGAACATGTAAAAAACATGGCTTTGAGTTGGATTGAAGAATTGCACGACTGGGATATCTCAAGAGATATAAGTTGGGGAGTTCCTATCCCAGATAATCCAAACCAAGTAATGTATGTCTGGTTGGAGGCACCTATTGGATATATATCAAACACAAAACTTTTAGGAGATATTTGGAAAGAATACTGGCTTAAAAATAATGACACAAAAATATACCACATGATTGGGAAAGACATCACGGTTCATCACGCCGTCTTTTGGCCTGGAATGTTGATTGCGCATGGAGAATACAACTTACCAAGTGCAGTTGTTAGTGGGGGTTACCTTACATTAGAAGGAAAAAAGATGAGCACAAGTAAAAAATGGGTCGTTTGGGTGAAGGATTTTGTTGAAAACTTTGAGGCAGATTATTTAAGGTATTATTTAACAATGTCAGCCCCATTGCATAAGGACTGTGACTTTTCATGGGATGATTTCCAAAGAAGGATTAATAATGAACTCATTGACATTATAGGGAATTTTACACACAGGACCTTTGTATTCACCCACAGAAAATTCAAAAAAATCCCAATAGTTGACGAAAACAGATTAAAAGAAGAAGATAAAAAGTTATTGGAAAAATGCAAAGAAACCATTGAAAAGGTCGATAAACATATAAGAAATTTCGAATTTAGGGATGGTCTTGTGAGTATTTTACATTTAGCAAGGGAGGGAAATATCTACTTCCAAAACATGCAACCATGGACAATTGAGGATGAAGAGAGGTTGGAAGAAATCTTATATGTTTGCTGTAAAGTGGTAAAAACCATAACCTACCTTCTCTATCCATACATGCCTAAAAAGGCAATGGAACTTTTAAATATGATGAATGAAGAATTGGATTTGGGGTTGAGAGGAAACGAATTGAAAAAACCAAAGATTATATTCAAAAAAGTAGAAGATGAAAAAATCAAAAAGATGAAAGAAAAATTAAAGAAAGTTGAAGAAGAAAACAAAAAGAAAGAAGAAAAGAAAGAGGTGAAAGGCATGGATTTGATTGATATTGAATATTTAAGCAAAATAGATTTGAGAGTTGGAGAAATTAAGAGCGCTGAGGATATTCCAAAATCAAAAAAACTTTTAAAATTAATTGTTGATATTGGTGGAGAAGAGAGGCAAATCGTTGCAGGAATAAAAGGACACTACACACCTGAAGAATTAGTTGGAAAAAAGGTAATTGTTGTCTGTAATTTAAAACCAGCAAAATTGTGCGGAGTTAAGTCAGAGGGTATGTTATTGGCAGGAGAAAACGAAGATGGAAGTGTTGTCAGTTTATTAACTATTGATAAGGACTTACCTGCTGGAAGTAAGATTCACTAAAAATAGAGGCAAAACCTTTACTTAGCCATTTTTACTATTTTATGAGTATTTTCTAAATAATGTGTAATGTCTTGTAATTTTGTGGTTGCTTGCTGCAGCATCTGCTACTTGACTTGATGAACCTTTTGCTGTAACTACAGAATCCTTAAATATTTTTAATATAAATACCATGATGCCACTTCCTTTGCCCAGTATGTTATTATGAAATCTGCCCCTGCCCTTTTTATACTCAATAATGTTTCAAATATTGCACTTTCTCTATTCAACCATCCATTCCTTGCTGCTGCTTCAACCATTGCATACTCTCCACTAACACAATATCCTCCAATAGGCACATCAAATCTGTCCCTTGCCATCCTTATTATGTCCAAGTAAGGTAATGCTGGTTTTACAAGTATTAAATCCGCCCCTTCTTCAATGTCCAACTTAATCTCTTTCATCGCCTCTCTTGCATTTCCAATATCCATTTGATAACTTTTTCTATCCCCAAATTTTGGGGCACTCTCTGCTGCATCCCTAAATGGGCCGTAGAAAGAGGATGCATATTTTGCCGCATAACTCATTATAGCAACGTCATCAAATCCATGTTTTTCTAAGGTTTCCCTAATTGCTTTAACCCTCCCATCCATCATATCTGACGGAGCTACAATATCAGCCCCACTTTCTGCATAGGAAAGTGCTATTTTACTTAAAATCTCCAAGGTTTCGTCATTTAATATCTTTCCATCCTTAACGATTCCACAATGTCCGTGGGATGTGTATTCGCATAAGCAAACATCTGCAATAACCAAAAGTTCATCCCCCAACTCATCTTTAATACCCTTTATAGTTTTTTGGATAACTCCGTTTTTATCATAAGCAGATGATGCTACTTCATCTTTGTGTTTTGGGATTCCAAACAAAATAACTGCTGGAATACCTAAATCAGCAATTTCTTTTGCTTCTTCAACAGCTCCCTCTATGCTGAATCTATATTGGTTAGGCATTGATTGTATTTCCTTCCTTTCATTGCTTTTCAAATTTTCATCCACAAATATTGGCATTATTAAATCATTTTTTGTTAATGTTGTTTCTCTAACCAAATCTCTAATTTTTTGGTTTTTTCTCAATCTCCTTGGTCTGATTAGCATAGTAATCCCTTGTACTATTTTCTCATATTACCCAATATTTGATGTTTTATATAAAATCATTGTTTTATATTTTCTATTTAAACGCAAACTAAATTTTAGTATAAATTTCCTTTTTAATTTCTTTTAACTCCTAAGTCCTCAATCGTAACCAATGGAATCAACTCAACACCAATATTTTTTAAATTCTCTTTTGCCCCTTCTAATCTATCAACAACAACAAAAACTTTCTCTACAATTCCTCCATTTTCTCTAATTTCATTAACTGCCTTAATAACACTTCCACCAGTTGTAGTCACATCCTCAACCACAACAACCTTATCTCCTTTATTCAATTCTCCTTCAATTTTATTTTTAGTCCCATAATCTTTAGGTTTTTTTCTTATGATGAGTAATTCTTTATCAGTTTCTATGGATACCGCTGTTGCTATAGGGACAGAACCTAACTCAACACCAGCAACCTTAACATCCTCATTTTTTATATACTCTTTTATAAGTTTTGCAATGCATTTTAACACTTTTGGGTTTGTAGTGGCTTTTTTTATGTCAATATAGTAGTTACTCTTCTTTCCAGATGCTAAAATAAATTCTCCAAATTTTATACAACCAACTTCTTTTAAAAGTTCTATAAGTTCTCTTCTTAACTCTTCCATATCATCACCAACCAACTTATTTGAGATTATGAGGCAAATATAGTGTTTGCGTTAGATGTTGAATATAACCATAATTTGGGAGAAGTATTGACTTATTTTTAAAATTTAGGACCGGATAACAATCATTTAAAATTTTAGGGTATGCAATAAGTTCCAATAAAATTTCGCAAAAACTAATAAAAAATCATAAGTATCTTTAATGTAATAAAAATTATAAAAAACCTTGGTATAAAAGAGGTGGTTGTATGGATATTAAAAAGGTAGGAATTTTATTTTTGATGTTTATTTTTTTATCATTTTGTAGTGCATTTCCCACAAACGCAATAGTTATAGCAAATAAGGATAGTGTTGACTATGATTATGCAAAATTACTAATGAACAACATGTATTCAAACAAAAAAGTAACTGTTGTTGGAAATCATATAAATATAACAGACACAAAGGTCTATTATATTCCAGCATACAACAAACTAAAAATTAGTGAAAATGGAGAAACGCTAATTGTTGAGTTTGAAAACAACAACAAATCTATACAATACAAAAGCTTAACTTACGAAAGGGAAATAAACTTTGAAAAAGATAAGAAAGTTGAATTTTTTGGAAAACTATACAAGATATTAGATCATGATGGGGATTCATTAATACTTGGAGATGAAGTGAAAAATATTACAACCAATGAATCATTTGAATACAAAAACTATAAAATTGTTCTCAAAGCTGTAAGTTTTGATAAAAATGAACTTTTAGTAGATGTATATAAGGACAATGAACTAATTGAAAGTGTTAAACTAAAGAAAGGCAAATATCACCAAGTTAAAGATTCTGATATTGGAATAATATATAACGAAACTTACGAAAGTTTAAAAAGATTGTATTTCAATTTTAATGTGTATGATGCTATAAAATTGGTTGATGGGGAAGAATTCCCATTGAACAAAGATTTTATTGTATATATTAGAGGTAATAAGATTGAATTAGAACATAAGCATCCAGAAAATCTCCCAGAGAACTTTAAAATCATGAATTTTAATGTGTATGTTGATAGTTTTGGGAATATAACAACATTTAGAGTAAAAACAACTCACAACTATGAAGAAGAAATAGATGACATTCAATATCTTGGGGATGACGTTTGGGGGATAAAGGAAGGAAATAAAACATACGTGTTCTATTGTGGGGAAAAATACAAAAACGCAACATTTTACTTTGGATGTGGAAAAATTTTAGATGATAATGTTTTGAAGGTAGATTCTGACCTAATATTAATTGGAGGGCCAGTTTCAAATAACATAACTAACCAAATAAAGGATAAGTTAAAGATAAAAATCGACAACAACAACCCAGGTAAAAATAGAGGGGTAATACAACTCATAAAAAACCCATACAATCCAAAGCACAACATTCTTGTTCTTGCAGGTTCTGATAGAAATGGTACAAAAGCATGTGTTTTGGCTGTAATTAATGGAATATACAAAAATCAAGATATTATGATTGTTGAATTAGATGGGGATAAAGTAAAAGTCATTAAATAAATTTTAATAATAGCACTGGCTTTATTAGCCGGACTAAACCAAAAATATAATTTATCACATTATCCCCCAGAAGATACTTTTATAATCTTTATATTATCATTTTCTATTAATTCATCATCGTCTAACAAAAATTCATCATTTCTCATGACTATAACATTTCTCAGGTTCAATTTTTTCAATAAATCCCCAACCTTTGAACCTTTTTCAACCTCAATTACTTTTGTTATGTTTTCAAATTCAACATGGACTTTCATATCCATCAGCCAAATATGGTTGTGTGCGAATTTTTTAAACTTAAACTTATATGCATATTAACCTAATAAAATACCAATATAGGCAACATTTAATATTTTTAAGCATTATTTTTAATGTTTTTTTATATTGTTGTTTTTACCTAAATTTCATTGAAACCAATCTGGAGTTTTCACTAATTTATATCCTCCCAAAGGTCCAGATTTACTTTCAATTTCAAATCCCAAATCTTTCAAGTCTCTTATTCTATTATGTACGGCAACTCTACTACTCCTGCCTATAAACTTTTTTAAATATTCTCCAGAAACATATTCAGAGTTTTTCGTGAATATGCCTTTTTTTTCAAGTATCTTCCGTGCTTGGTTTTTACCAACTTCCTCACTCAAACGCCTATATAATTCCCCCACTCCAATTAAAATATTGAGTATAATAAAATGCCCAATATCAAGCTTCACATTGCTCTCATAAGCCCTCTTTAAAAATTCCCAAAAATCAAAGTCCTTCCTATTAACCATTGATTCAATTTCCTTTTCAATATCAACATACTTACTCTCAATCATCTACATACCCCTCTTTTTTGCCACCTTTCTTGCAAGAGCAACCTCCCCTATCCTAATCAAACCAGCAAAGAACTTCTCCAAACCACCACATGCCCAAATTGCCTTACCAAATGTAGCATTTTTTATCCTTCTCTCATATTCTTCAGGAGTAATCTCCTCTCCAGTTGTCTGTTTTGTTACAATTGCTGCTGCTTCCATCAACTCTTCCCAAGTTATACCCCTAAGCTGTTCCTGCAGTGTCTTAAATAACTTATAAACGGGTATGTCATAGAGTTTTGCAAGTGTCTTTGTAATATCACAATTCCTAACTATACCCACAACCTTTCCCTCATTATTGACTACTGGAATACTAACAACTTTATACTTAACTATTTTAATTACCGCTTCTCTTGCCTCATCATTCTCATTTAACACAATAACCTTATCAACGTCGTGCATAAATTCTTTTATTTCTTTCTTTTTATCTTCATCATTAAGTATTAGCAAATCAATAGCATTAACCCATCCAACTAATTTATCATGTTCATCAACAACAGGGGCAGAGTATCTATTTTTTTCATGCATTAATTTAGCAACTTCCTCAACTGTATAATCTGGATAGACCTTCAAAAAGTTAGTATCCATAAGTTCCTTCACTTTCATAGAACCTCCTCCCAATACAGACAATCCTAACGTTTAATTTTTGTTTTTAATCTTTATTAATTTTTTCAATTTTTATTGCATTAACTGGACATACGTCTCTACACCTACCGCAGAATATACATTTTTCTTTATCTATCTCAACTCCTTCAGGTATCTCTTTTATTGCATTAACTGGACAGACCTCAATACACGCAAGGCATCCAACACATACGTCATTATTTACAGATATGATTTTGTTAAATATAACCCCTCCCAATTCCTTCTCAACTTCTATTGCATCTTTTGGGCATACATATGCACAAGCCCCACAACCCATGCAGAAATTTAAATCAACCTCAAAGTTCTTACCAATCTCAACTTCTATTGCATTTGTTGGGCAGAACTTTGCACATATACCACAAAATACACATTTATCCCTATCAAATTTGTAATTCTTCAACCTCAATTTCCTATGAGGGACACTGAGCTCTTTGAGTTCATAGACAATATGATCTTTTTCAGCATAAGCCCTACCTTCAATAACTTCAATTGCATTAACTGGGCATGTTTGGGCACATATCTCACATTTTACACATTTGTCTGTTATTTCAGCAGGTCTCTTTATAGTTGGTTTTTTTATTGCGTCAACTGGACATTCCTCAACGCAAAGATTGCATCTCACACATTTATCTGGATTAATGAATATGGTTTTTTCTTTTATTGGTTTTATATTTTTTAATACCTCTTCCACTTTCTCATGATCCATCTCAAACTTCTCTCCTAAATCTGAGATTAAATCCTTAAATGACTTTTTTATTGTTATCATTAGCAATCACCATTATTTGTTGTCAAGGAAGCTCCGCTCTTTAGGGCGGAGAGGGGTTAATATCGAGGTTGTCGAAAAATTATTTCATCAATGAATTTAAATATTACTCTCTAATACTAATAACTCTCATTAGTGTTAAAATATTATGAACGATTGCTACTGCTAAAGTAGCTCTACATCTACTTTCAGGTAGTTTTTCATTTAGAGTTAATCTAAATTTAGTTTTTAGCCCTCCAAATATCGCTTCTATTACCCCTCTAATTTTATACAGTTTCTTATCAAACAATTTTTTAACTTTCTTTCTGATTTTAGAAATACCGTAATCCCATTTAAACTCTTTTGTTTTAACTATTGGAATGAGGTCTATGGATAACAACTCTCTAAGTAAATCTTCATCATCGTAACCACCATCCAACAATATTATCGCACCTTTCACAAAATCTAAAGATTTTATCATTTTTAGTAAGTTTTTACTGTCTGAACTATATCCATTATCCCATTTTACCATAACAATCGAAATTAATCCATAATCTTTATAATAGCAAGCTAATACGTGCATTTTGTCAAAAACCCGATACTTTACCTTTTTTATTTCATTATTCACAACTCTGATTCTTTCACAATACACTCTTAATAAATGGACTCCAGTGGAATCAGCTATGTAAATTATAACCGATGATTTTAACGAATTAGCAATAATTAAGTGTAATCCAACGATTATTTTAGTTAAATCGCTTATTTTAATCCTCTGAAAAGCTTTTCCGTATGTGGAGCTATCTATATGCTTTTTATGTAAATAATCGGAAAGAGTTTCTAAATCTCTTAAACTAATTCTAAAAATGTGTTTTATTATTAGAGTAGCTATATATTCATTGTAACTTATAGCTAAAGGCCTTCCTACTTTGCGTTTTTCTTTATATGGAAGTAAAATATTTATAATAAATGAAACAAAATCATAAGTGTACTTAATATTGAATATCTTAAACCTCTTATCGTAGGCTTTCCAGTATCCTTTTCTTTTGGTTTTTCTGCCGCTCATAATTATTATTACTATTATTTATAGTATTCGTATTTTTCGACAACCTCGTTAATATCGATAAACTTATATACAATGTTGTTATATAGTATTCTTTGAAGGCTGCCTGACCCAGCCTGATGAACATAACCTGCCCGATGACGCCTCGGCGACGAGGATGAGAGGGTGTTCCCCATGGGAACCTCCGCCCTAAAGGGCGGAGAGGAGGTCAGCTAAATTCAATGGCATCTAATGGGCATACCTCTCCACAATGACCACATAACGTACATTTCTTCATGTCAAATTTTAAGGTGCTTTTATCTTCAAATATTGCACCAAATGGACAAGTTTTAAGACAAACTAAGCATAAACAGCATTTTTTTCTATTGTAGATAAGTTCTTTGTATTTTTTTATGTTTTTCTCAATTTTAAGTTCCCCATCTTCAATTTTTGCAGATGCTTTAAAAATATTAATTGCATTAACTGGACAAACCTCAACGCACTTTCCACAATATATACATTTTTTTTCATCAATTTCAACTGGGAAAGGCGTGTTTGGCTCTATTGCATTAACTGGGCAAACCTCAACACATCTATTACACGCAATGCACTTTTCTTCATTAACTTCAATCTTTTTCATGCTTGCTTTTATGTTGAAATTGGGAATAATCTCTTCCCCGTTAAAGTATTTTTTTAAAATATCATTTAGCATAACAATCCCTCATACCAAATTATACGGCAAAACCTTGTTTTGCCATAAAAATTAATTACAATAAAATTTAATTTTGGATATAAACTACGGTAATTTTCCATAAAGTAGTCAGGTAAATTTTTTTATGCCATAGTTATTTCTTAAATAATTTCTTAATTTCATTTTCAGCAATCTTTTCAAGTTCTGATTTTGCAAGGACATATTTTTTGGAATATTCTTCCAAGTCCCTCCTCATAATTCCTCTGAGTTCATCACATATGGCAGTTAATTTATATTTCATCAATGCTTTCTCTGTTTCAACTAAACTTATTGCATTAACAGGACATTCCCTTGCACACATTCCCTCCCTTGCACATTTCAAAGGGTTTATGTAAGGCAGTTTTGTTTCGTCCCCTATCTTTATGGCATTTACATTACAGACGTTGTAGCAAATTCTACAACCAATACATTTACTCTCATCAACCATGTAACAAACATCAGTTCTTTTTGGTTTTGGTTTAAGTTTCTCTGTTCTTAAAGCATTTGTTGGACAAACCTCCAAGCATAACCCACATTTAACACACTCAATAACCTTATGGTTTTTAATATCAATTTTCCCAACACAAACATCCACACAGTTATAACAATCTATACATAAACTTTCCACAATATATGGGACTTTATTAATCTTATTTTTCTCAATTTCAATTTCTCCTGTAAGCATTTTGAACTTAATCTTTTGAGCTTTGTCAATTTTTTCTTTTAGGTCTTTCTCAGTAAATTTCCTTATGGCATCAACTGGACAAACTTCAACACATCTATTGCATGCAACACAATCATGCAAATGAATCTTATACTTCCCTTCTTCATAATGAATTGTTTCAACTGGGCAGTTCTCTTTACATAAACCACACTTAACGCATAACTCCTCATCAATAATTAAGTTGGTGTATTTTGGAATGTCAAATGGTAACCCATCTGTATCTTCCCTTAAACTATCTATTTCCAAAACACCCGTTGGACATGCCTCGATACAGTTTCCGCAACTTATACATGAACCATCATCAATCTTTGGGATTTCTTTTTTAAATTCTTTATTATAGATCATTTCTATTGCAAAAGATGGGCAAGATTCCTTACATGCAGTACAACTTATACATTTTTCTATATATTGGACTATTGGAGGAACTTTTCTATATCTTTTTTGTGGAATAGTGCTTTCTTTTTCCGTCTTTGCATCAAAAAATTTCTTAAGCCATTTTTTCTTGGCAAATTCATACAAATACCAAATAGCGGATGACATAATACCACCTTGTCACAACATAATCTTAGAATTTAATGGTTCTTTCTTTGCCGTTATTAACATCCTTAACAATGATTGCCCTTTCAGTGCAAGATACGCATGGGTCTATTGAGGCATAAGTGGCAACTGCATCTGAGATTGTTGGACATGTTTTTAGCATATACTTATATGCCTCCAAATTCATCACTGTTGGAGTTCTTATCATTATCCTCTTTATTATTCCATCATTCGTTATTGCTATCTTATACAAAACCTCTCCTCTGGGAGCTTCGTTCCTCCATTCTCCTTCCCCACCTTTTACATGGACCTTTTTTCTAACTCCCCCAGAACATTCTTCATAAAGTTCCAATGCCTTTCTAACCAACTCAATACTTGCAAGTACCTCTTCGTGCCTTACCATCATCCTTGCAAAGTTATCCCCCTCTTCCCTCCAAACTGGTTTAAACTTTAATTCTTGATATGTTGGGTGTCTTAATCTCCAATCACTCTCTGGCAATCCAGAAGCCCTTGCCACAGGGCCGACAGCCCTTGTTTTCATAATCTCTCCATAGCCAATAACCCCTATACCTTTACTCCTCAAACCTATCATTGGACCAGTTTCAAATGCCTCTATGATATTTTTTATGTCATCTTCAAATTTATCCAAGGTTCTGTATATCTTATCCATCATTTCCCTATCAATATCAACTCTAACTCCCCCAACAACATTGAATCCCATATTTACCCTGTTTCCAGTAATCATCTCCAACAAATCCATTATCATTTCCCTTACATTTAACAACCACATACCTATTGTTTCATGCTCTATTGCAAAGTTGTAAACAGCAGAAGCAATGAGATGACTATGGATTCTTTCTAATTCACATGTTATAACCCTTAAATATTTTGCTTTATCTGGAACATCTATTTTTGATATGTGCTCTATACACTCCACAAATGTTTGGGTGTGGATGTAGGAGCAAATTCCGCAAACTCTCTCTGCTAAATGAACTCCTTTTAAGTAATGCTTTCCTTCCATTATCTTTTCTATTCCTCTATGCACATAACCCATCTCTATCTCTGCATCAACGACTCTTTCCCCTTCAACATGCAACTTTATCCTCAATGGTTCTTTTAATATTGGATGTATTGGACCTATTGGAATCACTGCCATATTATCACGGGATTTTAATTTGATTTTAAATAATTACCTCTCCCTTTCTTATCTTTTCTTTAATCATTTTCTCTTTCATTGCTAATGCATCAGGCCCCACTTTTAAAATTGCCTCTATGATTTCAGAAGGCCTTGGAGGGCAACCAGGGATTTTTGCATCTACGGGAATTACCTTATCAATTCCACCAACAACATGCCCTTCCTTAAATATGCCCCCACTCAAAGCACAGGCACCAACAGCAACAACTATCTTTGGCTCTGGTGTTTTTTCGTAAATTTCTTTCAATCTTTCCTTCCAAGGAAGAGTTACTGGACCTGTAACAAGTAAAACATCTGCTTCTCTTGGGTTATTATGGACAAAAATACCATACTGCTCAATATCATACCTTGGGGCTAAGCAAGAGACAATCTCAATATCACAACCATTACACCCACCGGTATTAACAACACAGACATGGATTGACCTCTTTCTTACAAATTCCTTTAGCATGTTATTCCTCCCTCAAATCCTCCTTTAATAATTGGATAATTAACTTCCTTCCTTCCTCCAATGCCTCCTTATATGGCTTTTTATACAAAATATGGGATTCAACAACTTTTTTCCTAATCAAATCAGCATCTTTCTTTGATATCAAACCAAAGAAATCACTAAGCCAACATAATCCTAAATCAATATCCACTCTTCTTCCCAAACACCCCATCTTTGCCTGCTCTGCATAGGCATGGAGTTCATACAATGTTGCACTATCACACTTCCTTACAAAGATCTCAACGACTTCTTCAGTAGGAAGATTCAAGACCTTTGAAATTGGAATTATAACTTCTTCCATAATGTATCTATTATCCCTAATGATGTTGTATTTTTGCTCTAAACTGTCTTTTTTGTATTTTTCATCTATTTTTATCATTACAATCACCAAAAATTGAATTAAATTTTTAAACTTAAATATATCAATACTGCAATAATCACACCAATTAAAAACTCCATCCTTCCATACCCTGGTCTCATCCCAAGTGGAAATCCAAGAAATAAACTTCCTATAGGCGGAGATAAGTTAAATATTAACCCTCCAATAATTGCAGATGCTAATGCCAATTTATCAATGCGTTTTTCTACGTATGGGGCTTTATATTTGCTGTAGCTATATACCAAACCCAAACAGATGCCAACAATAAATGCTATTATGTTAAGGAGCATATAACCACCCTACACTGTATAAGCAGAATCCTAAATAAGCGAATCCAATCAATACAAGGAACATAAATGCAATTTCCAGTTTTTCCATTAAATGGCAGATTTTTTTGTATTTTAGCAATAAAATTCCAACAAATATTCCAACAAAAATTAAACTTAATGACATAATGTTTAATTGGTAAATACTCACACTTATTATATACAAGACAGTAATCAATCCAGCAATTGATAAAAGATAAAGGTAGAGCATTTTTTCACCCAAAACCTTTTATACGGCAAAACCTAAGGGTTTTGCCATTAATTTTTGCTTATGTCATCAATCTATAAGCAACATCAATCAAAACCAACGCCGCTATTGTAATTTGAAGCATAACTGAGTGGTGTGGAGCAAGTAGTGGGGTTAAAGCACATATAAATGAGATTACAACCGTCATTATTGTCATTGCAATTAGTGTTATTATTGGATTTGAAACCACTATTGGCCCTATAAACAAAGCCAAGAACAACCACAGCAGGACAAACCATGCTACTGCCTCTCCCATTAAGATTATACTCTCCAACAACCCATAATGTTCTGTAATGTATCCACTAACAATATCTTTCCCCTTCACTATTGTAAATGGGCTGTATGGTGCTTTTGAAAGCACAAGCACAAAGAACGCAAATGCTGCCAATGGAAGTTTGAATAATAATGGTCCATGTGCTGCTTCATAAGCCAATATATCCTCAATTATGACTGAATGGGTTGAAAGATAGATTATCCCAACAACTGCAAATAATGGCACCTCTGCCGCTGCGGAGAAAACACTCCTAACCCCACCAACCTTTCCATACGGAGAACCGCTACTCAATCCACAACCGTGCTCTATAATCTTTTGGAGGACGTAGAGACCTATTAGAATTAGTAGAGATGATTTCAATGAGATTCCAATGAACAAAGCTCCCAACCAAACCATTAAACTCATCAATGCAACAAACACATATAGTGGATTCCCTGCTGAGATTGGGAAGGTAATTTCTTTAACATAAAACTTTAGAATATGCAACAAATACTGAATTATTGGAGGGCCTGGCCTTCCCTGAATTCTCGCCATTATTTTCCTATGCAACCCTAACAACAAACTACCAACTAAAAATGCATACAATGACAATGATAAGGATCCCAATAACGCATCAAAGTTCATGTTATCACTTCCAGATTATTTCTCTCCTCACCACCCTCTAAATGGTATTTGTCCTTCTTTTTTTCTCCTCGTTGGTGGAATTAAAAACGTCCCAACTCCATAAATGAACATGGGAGCAAATATAGAGAATACCATATAGGTAACAACTTCACTATTGGTAATTAACAATATGCAAAATCCAATGAGTGATAATATTAAGCATACGATTCCACTTTTCTTTTCTGGTGTCATAGTCCCACCAAGTTATATTGTTAGCAAAATCTCGACCGTCCTAACAATAATCAAGAGGGATGAAAGGTGTATCATTAAGATATATGGTGCTCCTGGGGCTCTAAACATCTCTGCCTTTGCCGCATAGAATGGGGCTATACCTGTTTCCCCAGCCATACCAACTGCAAATAGAACTTTTGGATAGAAAAGGTCTGCATTGGTTTTTGCCAATTCAAATAAGGACAGAGTCCCTGTTTTGGCAAGTATCATTGCCGCTGAACCAAATAATGGCAATCCTGCAACCATTGCTATAATCCCGTATTGATATGCTGCATTTAATACCCACTCCCTTTTTACCGCAGAGACGATACCAATATTTGCAATTCCAACCAAAGCTAAAAATAAAGCATAATCAAACAAGTCCCCAGTAAGCATTGCTCCTGCTGTTGCAATTCCGCAGAATATTGCCATCATTCTTCTGATTTTTAATTCCTTCAAACTGACATCATAGAACACATCCCCAAAATCATGCAACTTTGCCTCTAACTGCTTTTCTGGTTTTGACAAATAAACAACAATAGTAAAGAATATCGCTATCAAGAAGCAAATAATTGAAAAATCAGTTATATAGAATACAATGTCTCCAAGTGGGATGTATCCGTGGAAATTTCCAACGATATTTAGTAGAGTATTTTCATCCATTTTATCTCACCAATATAGCCATTTTTAAGAGGCATTGCGAACGAAGTGAGCAATGCATCCCATTTGGATGCAACCTTTTTAAAAGGTTGCAGATAGAATACAATATCTCCAAGTGGAACATACCCATGAAAATTTCCAACGATATTTAATATGCTATCTCCATTCATTTTACCTCACCAATATAGCCAATTAATCCTAATTTTGAGCCAACTTTTATGACCAATCCTAATCCTGCGAGCATCAACCATACAAGGTAGTTATCTGGGTTGATAAAGAATCCTATAAACCCAAAAATCCACAAAGCCCATGCAATTCCAGATAGGCCAGAAATTCCCTCCCATAGGCATTTAATTGTTTCATCAAACTCTCTACCCAATGCCCTCTGAGATAACGCATAATAAAGAAGGCCGCTCGCTATTATTGCCCCTCCTGTAAACCCACTTAATATTGCCCCATAGACAACAAGCACCAATGCTAAGAATTTTGGAGATGTTTTTAGTATTTCCATCTCAACTTCATGCTCTAAAACACCATGGTGCAAAGGCAATAGAAATTCTTCAAACAGTTTTTTCTTTGGTTTGTTTTTAGCTAATGATTTCTTCATCACCAAAATCTCTGAAACTGCCAACAATTCCGCCATACCAACAACCAAGCCAGGCAAGATTAGTGCCTCCGCTAAATCAGTCCCAACTGCTGCAATAACCACAAGCATGGCACACTCTATTAAGTCAGTAAGCAACAAGATATGCAGATCAGATTTTTGATAAGATAATGCAAACAAAGACAATATCCCAACAATAAACGCAACAAGTATTGAGGGGTTATAGAAGGAGTAAATTATGTTTTCCATCATTTCACCCATCCCTATTCATGAGCATCCAACTGAATATGATAAATGAAACCAACAGTATTGTACTTTCAAGGATTGTGTCAAATCCCCTTGTGTAGTAAAGAATCTCATCCAATATTCCACCAGGCGTTGAGACGATTGTAGTTCCAAAATAAAGTGTCTTTTTACTAATCCATTCTGCTATTGGAGTTAAATAGGCCGTTATTTTTCCAAGCAGTGGCTCAAATTGAGGATATTGGGAAATTATTTCCGCTGGTTTTTCAAGAGGAATTCCTCCCCTATCGTAAGGGGCAAGAGGTGTCTTCAATACTTGGGACTGTGGGACAGGTTTTGGATAGAGTTGATTTTTATTTAATTCATGAGGCAACAATAAACCAAAGATCATAACTAATGCCAAAAATCCCGCAAATATTCGGGGAACAACGTGGGGCTTTGATAAGTAGTTCCAAATTTTGCTTAATTTATTCATTTGTTTCCCTCCTAATGAAACAATTTATTCCTGTTCTTCACTAAGTTCAGTGTTTATTACAATTGCTCTAACCAAGACAAGGATGAGTATTGCATTGACTCCAAGGAATGTCATTAACGCAAGTGTCTCGTTATAAGCCAAGAATATCAACGCAACCCCCATAGATGGCACTTCAATATTCAACAACCTCTTAAATGGGTCATCAGTCATAGGTCCAAACACAACACCTATCGTCCCAACAACCAACAAGAAATATCCAAGATACATTATCAGCGTTATCAAATCCATCAAATCACCTTATTTTGTCAATATAGGTAATTTTCTACCATATTTCTTTTTGCTCTTTTTAACAACCTCATACTTCATTAACCCAAGCAATAAGACCACAGTCCCTATCGGCTCTAATATTGAAGACACAATCGCAACATCCAAATAATAACATGAAACAATAAGCCCAATTAATCCGCTTTCAAGAAATGCAAACATTATAATTTTATTTATTGGGTTTGTGTGAACAATAACCCCAATAGCACCAAGAACACAACAAATTGCGGATACAGTTGGTAATATATCCATCGTTCCACCTTTTCATACACAGTTGTTTTTTATAAAAATACGGCACTATTTACAACTTCGAACCGTAAGGTTCGAGCAGCGAAATCTTTGATTTCGCCTAATCGAACCGTAAGGTTCGAGCAGCGAAAACTCCGCAGGAGTTTTCGCCTAATAAAATTTCAATTTTAAGCAAGTTTAACAAAACTCCAATTTAAATTAGAGTTATGTTAACTGTCATTTAATTGTAGAACGACTATATTCATGTTTTTTATTCCATTTTTTTCATCTGCTCTAATGTGTATGCTATAGCGTTACTTGAGAGTGTGGACGAGATTAAATAAACAATAGCTGCCAAACTACCCATAGGACTTTTTATATACAATGCTATCAATGCCGCAATGCAGAAATTTAAACAGCAGAGATACAACAACTTTCTCGCCCTACTTTGAGTTAAGAAAACCCTCAACCCACAAATAACTGCAATAACTCCAATTATTATTGATGATAAATCCATTCTTATCTCCCCGTTCTGTTCATCTTCCTTGCTATTTCTCCAAGAACTTTTGAAGCAAGAACGTGGTCAAATCCTTGTATTGAGAATATCGCAATAACCATTCCCACAATAAAATATTTTGGCTCTATAATTGGGCTGAATAAATGAATTAATACCGTCGCCATTAAAGCCCCAATTGTTCCCGCGTAACCGGGGTCATGGCATAATCTATTACCAATGTAAACAAATAACGCTGCAATTAAACCCCCTTCAATACCCATGAGGTAATAGCATATCGATGCAAGTAAAGTTCCTGCTGATGCATCAGGAGAACAAACAATATTTCCCATGAAATAACCGCCATTTAAATTTCCACCGATATCTCTAACTTTCTCTCCAATAACCTTTGCTCCCAAAACTCCAGGTTTTTCTGGAAGTCCAAAGTAAGTGTCTATTAACACAAAATTAATCCAGGATACTATTGAAGCTATTGCAATTTTTAGAACTTCAAGCATTTAATTCACCCAAATATTTTATCTGAAAATTTTGAAAACAATGCAGATATTAAACCAATCAAAACGCATGACATCAAATCAGGGGTAAACAAAATTTTATCTATTGCTGTCAAACCTAACGCAATAATCGGAGTTGGAAATAAAACTGATGTTTCAAATGAGTCCCTTATAGGTCTTTCTTTTGGAATTATTGGCATTTTTAACATAAACGCAAAGATTATCGACGCAATTACTGAAATGACATAATATTCCATTGATATCACCATCTATCGACACTTAAAATTAAATTATAGTTGGTGATAAAAATTTATGTTGAATTAAGGAATATTTTTTATCGACAAAAATATTTGGGATTAGCGATTTTCTAAAAGCTCATTTATCACAACAAAATTTGACTTTGAACATATAAGAACATATAAATTACAAACTTATCCCCAACAATGAACAATCATGCAGTCTCTATTAACCGAATAAATTGGAGGAGTTTCATCTTTTGGGAATATTTGAATTATTGTTTTTTTATTTATTTTCTCTGAAACCTTCTTCTCTAATCTTCTAATATCTGAGCAATCGAGGTCAATGACAACTTCTCTTTTATCTGAATGGAGACCTTTTACGGTCATGCATCCTCTTTTGAATTCAATATTTTTAATTTCAATAACATCCAATCTTTTTTTCAATTCTTCGGTAAATGCATCCTTATCAACAACTATCACAGGATAACCCTCAATATACCTAACAAATCTTTTAAATGATGGGGAATTTCCAGAATTGTTTATATCATTGATGAATTCTACTATCGCCTCTTCCAATTTTGTTAACGATAGGATATCGAGAAGATACATTATAGGGTCTTCTTTATCCCAAACATCACTGCACTTTAATAAACCAAGTGTTATTGCTGCTGCAATCATTTCAGTGGCTTTTCTCTTCCCCTTTTCGAGCATACTCAGATGAGATTGGCTAACTCCACTTTCCTCTGCAAGTTTAGATTGAGTTATATTTAACTTCTCACGGAATATTTTTACATACTTGGGGTTTAGCAAGATGGCTCTCTCTATGATGTTCAACTTTTTATACATAATCTCACATCGGAAAATACATTCCGCCAATAGTCATGTTTAATCATTATATATTGCACTGGAATAATATTATTCCCATGGGATATTTATAAATCTTTCCCAAAAAAATAAACCATAAAATTTATATATGAAAAAATGTAGTTGCAGTTTTCACAACAAATACATAGTCGTTTGTGAATTTTTTTACACTTATCTACACATAACAAAAAAATAAGGCATAATAACATTCATTTAATTTGATTTATGGATCATTAATGGGGTTAAATAGATTTTAGTCAAATTCCACAAATGACTATAAATAACAACATTACTAAAAATAGTAACTACAAAAATTAACATGGTGATAATATGAGCAAAGAATTGGCAGTTCAGAAGTTAGATTGTCCAATATGTGGAGGAAAAAATTCCTTTACAATAACAAATCATGAGATTGAAATACCTTACTTTGGTAGGGTTATTGAAACTACAATGTTGTGCGATAGGTGTAAATATAGAAAAAGTGACGTTTTTCCATTAGAGGTTAGGGAACCAAAAAGATACAAGTTGGTAATTAAAAATGAGAGAGACTTAAACAGAAGAGTTATAAAATCATCAACAGGATATGTAAAAATTCCAGAGTTGGGTGTTGAAATAACCCCAGGCCCAGTTTCAGAGGGTTATGTTTCAAATGTTGAGGGGGTCTTAAACAGGGTAGATAACGTTTTGCAAACATTAATAAGATGGGCAGAAAATGAAGAGCAGAAAAAGAAAGGAGAGGAATTAAGAGAAAGAATCAAAAAAATTAAAGAAGGGAAAGAAACTGCAACTTTAATAATTGAAGACCCGTTGGGGCATAGTGCTATTATTGGGGATGGTGTTGTTGAGGAAAAATTAACTGACGAGGAAATTGAAAAATTGAAAGGCAATGTAATTATTATAGACACTAAAAAACAATAAAAAAGAAAAAAAGTAAAAAAGTTATTTTATTATTTCTTTATTTCTTTCTTGTTAAGAAATATGCCAAAGCTCCTAATATTGCTAATATTATGATTATTCCAACTACAAGTCCAATATTTGATTTCTTCTCTTCTTCAGCCTTGCTTACATTACCAGTTACCTTTGTTACGTTTTTGGCTGTTATATTTTCAGTTACATTTTTAGTTTTATTTACTGTTACATCTTTAGTTGTTACGTTTTTAGTTACGGTTACGTTTGTTATATTTTCAACTGCAATTTCTTTAGCACAAATTGCTAAGATACAGAATGAATTCAATTTAGCTCTATACTTAATATACTCTCCATCTTCTCCAACCACTTCTGTTGATATATCTTCCCATTTATTACCATTCCATCTTTCTAATACTACATTTTCTTTACCATATCCTTTCTCCATCAACCAAGATTTTGGAACTTTAAACTCAACTTCTCCTTTTGGTTCTACAAGTTCTCCAGCATCTTTATTTACAAATACTATTTCGAATATTGAGAACGGTTCTCCTGATGGTGGTGCATTGACTGTAGTTGGTAGAGATTTCACAGCAGAAACGATAACTTGTAAGTTCATTGACTTATCGAGAGTTATCATTAACTTATCTAATCCAATGAGATCTGATAACTCTTTATCTATTGCTATAGCTACTTCCTTGCCTGGAGTTACTGTTATTTCCTTAACAATGTATTTTTCAGGTACTGCTTCTAATAAACTTTTTGCTCCTTCTTCACTTGTTGTTGTTCTTTTTCCTCCCCCACCTCCGGAAGTTACAGAGGTGGTTGGGTTTACATTAACAGTGCATTCTGAACCAAACTTCGTTCCATCTTCCAATGTAACTTCCAATGTAAACTTGTAAGTTCCAGTTTCACTTGGTTTCCATTTTATGTTGTATTCAATTATGGCATTTGATGGAGAGTTTAAAACATTGTAGCCATATCCACTATAGCCATAGCCATATCCATAACCATAATGCCAATTTAGATACCCATAACCGCTATCATTTACATAACTATAACCATATCCATAGCCATACACTGCATTGGTGCTTAATAATTTAACTTCAATTACTTCACTACTTGTATTTGAGAGGGGTTTATTGGATAATACAGTTTTTCCAGGTTCTAATGTTAATGGAATTTGGACAGTATCTACTTTTCCATCCTTTTCAACTTTAAGTGTTATATTTTTTATATTTGCCCATTCCCCCTTACTGCTGAGTATCTCTACTTTTGCGTTTATATCAATTACATCTCCAACATTACATTCTTGTTTTGATGGAGTTAAAGTTACCGAAACTGCTGCAGTTTGGCTTAATATTAACATAGATGCTAAAATCATGGTTATGATTAAACTTATAATGGTTTTATTGGATTTGTTATTTTTAATTTTGATCATGGTTTACACCACTCACATTTTATTATACTAAGGTACTTTTACTTTTAATTATATAAATATTTTTCTGTTGTGGTATCCCGAAATAATTTCGCATCAGTAGGTAATAAAAAGAGGAATGTTAATAATAAGAATAATATGAAGGGGGCAAAACTTAACGATAAAATGATTAGGAAAATCATTAGATGGAAAGAAAAGGGCTTTGAAACCAGCCGTATAGCTAAGAAAGTTGGAGTAACCCCCCGTAGAGTTCAGCAAATATGGAAAGAATATAGAGAGACCGGAGAAATTCCAAAGATAAAGCGTAGGGGTAGAAAGCCAAAGAAAATATCGAAGGAAGAAATTGATTTAGTTCTTAAAGCAGTTGAGGAGTATAAAGGAACCAGTGCAGTGCATTTAGAGAAATACATAGAGAATAAGCACAATATACATATTCCTCATAATCGTATATATACTATACTGAAGGAGTTCGATCTCACCCACAAGAGAAAGAAGAAAAGAAAGAAAAAGCCAAAGCGATTCAGCGCTTCAAAACCTAACGAAATGTGGCAGATGGATTTTAAAATCGTAGATGTGGATGGAGTTAGATATAATCTCCTGTTAATAATTGATGATCACAGTAGATTCATCCTACACGCTGGAATTTACGAAGAAGCTACAACCGACGTTGTTATCTCGGCTTTAGAAGAATGCTTTGAAAAGCATGGAACGCCGAAAAAGATATTAACTGACAATGGAACCCAATTCGTCCCTGCAAGGGGTGGAATCTCGAGATTCCAGAAGTTCCTGATGGAAAGGGAAATTTTACATATAAAAACCTCAATCAGACACCCTCAAACGATAGGAAAAGTTGAAAGAATAAATAGGGAAGTTGAATATCGACTGGACAAGTTCAACAACCTGAAAGAATTCGTTGAATGGCACAACCAAATAAAACCACACCGCTCATTAAGTTTTAAAACCCCATACGAAGTATACTTCGAAAATACCAAATGCAATAAAGAGGTGATAACATGAACATGAACAACGAAATAATTTCAGGATACAACAGTGCTTTATTTTATTAACTTTATTTTAATTTTTGATAAAATTAGAATAAAGATGACAATAATGATGGGGATGAGGTATGCTTTAGGATACAACTTCGTAATTTGAGGAGTATAGTAAATTAATATGCTCAATATAATTAAGCTTAAACATGTTCGTAATTTTGGAAAGGATTCACTTCCATACTCAAAAAGTAAATTTAAAACACCAAGTACTAGGAAATAGTATGCTATCATAGCATCTACGTTTGCAAGATACTCCTTACTTAATGCAAGATCAATTGCAGAGGTGATTAAAAAAATTATAGCCAATAAAACAAATTTTTGCCCCACAGATAGTGAAATTATGGGTTTAAAGATTTTGTTTGATGTATTTATTATGAAGTTTAGTAATTTGTTTAATTTTTGGATGTAGAATATAATCACTATAACCCCCAATATTATCAAAAGATACAAAAATCTCTTTTCTACCCCTGGTAGGGCGTAGGGGTTGTAGTGTTTATATATAAGAATAAAGACATAAATAATAAACAACATCACAAAAGTTTGTAAAACTATTTCCCTATATTCTGAGATTTTATCTTCCATGATTTAACACCTTATTTTTAACTAAATAACCCATACACAAAATAAAGGCAAGTAATGAAATTATATAAGATGGTAGGCATATTTTATAAAATCTTTCATAAACTATTTTCATTTCTTTTTCTCCATCATATTTATAGGCATTAACAACACCATAAGCCTTTAAAGGTTCTTTTCCATCAAATTTCCAATCTTTTGAATACTCTAGCTTTTAGTATCTATGTCTCTCATACTAAAAGATGTTAATATTTTTATAGCATAAACTAAATTATTTTTATGAAGTGTATTCCTAGGTGTGCTGTGTTTTGGAGGGGTAATTTACAAGGGTTAAAACAAATGATAATAATCTAAATAAAGAAAAAACTATGGGTGAATAAACATGCTATACAATAAAGAAAAACCATATAAACTCTTCCTTTTTTATGGTAAACGTATTAAAGTATATTCAAAAGTTCTACTACTCTTCCTTCTTACAAGTATTGTTCTCCATCCCTTTTTAAATTCAAATCTCCCTCCAGGGGTTGACACTCCAAGCCACCTTGAAAAAATTTGGCTTGTGTCGAAATCTTTAATAGAAAAGGGGCAAGTACCTTTCTGGGATCCTTATTGGTATGGTGGTTATCCTCCGTTCAAATATTATCCTCCTTTAAGCTACTGGACAGCTGGTATTCTCTCATTTCTTGGTTTTGGAGAAGTCTTAGCTTATAAGATTTTTATATTTCTAAGCTTTTTCCTTTGTGGATACGCAGTATATTTACTTTCAAGAGAAATAGGAATGGGAGAGTGGAGTTCTTTCTTCTCTTCATTTTTATTCTTGACTTCTTATCCGCTGTTTTCTTCTATCAGTCTGTGGGGATGGTACCCTACTGTCTGTGCTTTACCTTTTATGCTCTTTACGGTATATTTCCTTAAGAGATGCGTGAAAACAGAAAACCTTCGTTATGCTCTCTTAGCTGGCGTATGCTTTGGACTAACAATTTTAACTCACCACCTAACAGCATATGCACTGGCAATAGTTTTTATTGCTTTAACTTTAGCAGAGCTTTTATATTTTGAGAGAATTAATATTTTTATAAAAGCTTTAAGTATCACTTTAATTATAGGTTTTGCAATTTCATCTTGGTGGCTATTACCGTTCGTGGAAGGAATAGGGGAAATAGGGTTCAAAAGACCTTTAGAAGGTGGCTGGTTTTTCACCAAGCAGTTTTACTTCAAGGCTATGTTTGATAAAAATCTTATAGGCTTACACGTTTATCCTTCTTATATTGGAATAACTTTACTTCTTCTTGGAGTTATAGGCGGAGCTTTTGCACACTATAAAGGATCGAAAGATGCCCTTTCAATATTCTGGAGCTTTTTAACACTTTTTTTGGTAAGTTTTGGAACAACGACTGTTATTTACAAATATATTCCATTTTCAAATCAGCTCGATGTTGCAAGGTTCTGGTTTTACATGGTTCCATTCCTTTCTATTATAGCAGGTTATGGAACTTTCTCGTTATATGGAGTTTTGAAGAAATTTGAAAATCGGAAGGTGATAGTTGCTTTATTTGCAATATTCTTAATTATTTTGATTGTTGATCATGTTTCTGCTTTTACTAAAGCCTATACAAGCTTCAAGCCTTTTGTCTTAGATAAAGAGTTAAAAGACGGATTGGAATTTATAAAATATAATGAAGATATTAAGAGAGTTTGGGGGATTGGATTTTGGAATTGGCACGCATACTTAATTCCAGCTTATGCAGGAAAAGAAGTTACAAACGGTTGGTACGATGAGGGAACTAAACACTGGAAAGAGATACAAGAACTAAGACTTATGGAATGGACTGGAAATATTGATTTAGATGAGTTTTATAAGATAAATAAGAAGCTTAACACAACTCATATAGCCATATACGATTATTACCCCGGTGAACATCCAAAACTGTTCAAAAACCTGTTAGAGAAGGATGAGAGATTTAAAAAAGAGTACGAAAATAGTAAAATGTCGATATTTGAGCTAAAGAGATAAAAGTTCTACAAAGTGAAAGGAGATAGTCAAAGACTTAAAGACATTGCTTTAAAGGCGCTCTTCACATTTAATTAGCTTATAATAAACTTCAAATTTTTTACATTCACTTCCGGGATAGCAAGCAACAAACGCTAAAAGATTTACTTCTCTAATTTTCAACAAATTTCCTTCTCTTTTTACTAGAATTTTAGGAGGTAAATTCCAACCCATCTCTTTGTAGATACTCTCTACATTTACTGTGATATTGTTCCACTTACCAATTTTTGTAGGAACAAAGTAAAGTGCGTACGTAAGTTCTCCATACCTCTTCAAAAGTATTGGCTCGTCTGTTTCATTCGTAAACACGATCCAAACTCTTTTGTTTCCGTCTGCTAATTCGATACCTGCCGCATAAGGAGGATATTTTGATATCGGAGTACTAAACATAGGTTTTACAACAATTCTCAACTTCTTTGGGAAATCTACAGCTTGCTGGACTCCGCTCATTAGCCAACTACCACTTTTCCTTGTTAGGTTGCTTACAGCCAAGTAAACAGCATTCTCTTTTTTCTCTAGTACAGCTACCTCTCCTTTCTCGATCTTCCACCATGTTGCATCCCAAGCGAATGGCTTGTGTATATTCTTGGTAGGGTCGTATGTCCAATAATAGAAGCTTGGGTTCTGAATACCTGGGAAGCGAAGAGATGAAAGCTTATAGTGTTGGGAAAACGATGAAAAACCTGTAGATAAATCTCTAACCTCTATATAGAAGCTTTTATTCGCCTCTATAGCAACATCCGCATCTGGTGCCCTAAGAACATAAATGGCCTCCTCTCCAGACTTCAAACTTTTGGGTCCAGTAACAATATCCCAAGATTTCTTGTCAACACCGTTATTTATAAAGAAGATTGGATTGATCGTAAAAGATTCGAGATTCTTAAGTCTAATAGTAAGCTCATCGTATCGATATATTTCATGGGTGTCATTAGCAGAAAACAGTTCTATTTCTACTTTAAGATTTTGATTAGAGTAGTATAGGGCGCTAGCAATGAGTGCTATACCACAACAACCAAGGATTATAGCATTGAGAATTTTGGGGTTGAGTCTCTTCTTAATCTTCATGCTTGATCCCTCTAATCTTACCTTTTTGCCATAGAATAAAAATATACATTGCTACTGGCACAAAAGAGATAAAATAGTTCTGCAAACTCCTCATGTGAAACCATAGAATAAGCATAGGCATGAACCAGCATGAGTGCTTCAGCTTGTCAAAATTTATCCAGTAAAGAGCCAAAAGTGTCGCAAGGATCACACTCACCGCCACCCTAAAGAACGCTGGGTGAAGGTTAATATGCCCAAAATAGACGAGGGAAGCTAATCCCATTCCATGCATAATTCCAGAGAGAGGAGCTAGCACCCCTGCCAAGTAAGATTTGGGATCCCATAAAAGAAAAGGTAGGCTTATAATAATAAAAGTCGCTCCGACTGTAAGGGCATACTTAAAAGTATCTTTCATCCCAGATGCTTTAAGTAAATATATCAAGATAAATGGAATTGTAAGTGCAGGTGTTTGTTTAACTGAAATTGCAAGCCCGAGAAAAACAGCTGAAAGAACCCTTTGTTTCTCATAGAAAAATTTCATTGCAAGCAGGAGAAAGAAAACCCATATTATGTCATAGACGCCCCCAACCGAGAAAAGAAAAAGGTTTGGGTCTAGAAACATTACTATTACTGGAAGAAGCCATAGTCTTCTTGCTTCGTAGCATAGGAACAATAAGGTAAGAACAAAGAAAAGTATTGTTGTTGCGTTTAAGTCCGGAATACCCAAGAGAAAAAGGGGAATAAATATTAGGAAGCCCAAAGGGGGATAACTGAACCTATCAACTATACCCCCTTCGAGAGTAGGTGTGGTCCACCGATAATTTAACCCATATTTTTCATATGCTGGGAGCATAGAGTGTGAGTAGGGATTCTCACCATTGAAGAGCAGATCTATCGCATACCTAGAGAAGAGAATTCCATCTGTACCAAAGTGTGGTTCTTTAAAGTAAACTGTGAACAGAACAAGAACACTGCTTAGTAATAATCCAGCTCCAATATAACTAAGAAAGCTTGTATTAAATATTTCTAGAACGCTATCTATTAAGAGAAGCACCGCAATGAAATGCATACTCATCATTAAAGCTATATCCCATGGATAAGTCAATAATCCAGTCCAATAAAACTCAAGAGAGTACTTAAAAAGCAAGATTGCAAGAAAGAATTTAAAAATTCTCTCTAAATTTCTATTAGAACTCTCTTTATTTCTCATTCTTGATTGTTTACCTTTCAGTTTCGTTATTATACTTGTTATGCCAACTAAAAATTTCTTCCCCATCTTGACCACACTACCACCTCACTTCCAATATAATTTACAACGAAACCTAAAGATATTCCTATTAAATTTGCTATTAAATAATGAACTCCCAAAGAAACCAGGGCCAGTAAAGTTATGAAATTAACTACGGCTCCTAAGGCTACAGCTCCATGATATTTCAGACATCTTGAGATGAATGAACCTTCTTTCCTATCTTTAAATGTCCATAAATCGTTTAGAATAAAGTTTGAGAGAATTGAAGATTCAATTGCTACGAGGCTTGCAATATACAGAGGACAACCCAACAAAACTAAAATGTAAAGTAAACCTTCGTTAACAACAATTCCAGTAGCACCAACTATACCGAACTTAATCACTCTGTAATCTGAAAGTCTTAAAAGTAATTTTATGTAGTTAATAACTTCTTTAAAGTTAAATTTACTTTTTCCATGTTCTCTTGGTCTAAAAGTATAAGGAATTTCCTTAACCTTGAAGTCTCCAACACATAATACTTCCAGTAAAAACTTAAAACCAGTTGGATTTATTTTATCTGCAATGGCTAATATTTTACTTCTTCTAACTAAAAAGAAGCCTGATTCTGGATCTTTTATCTTTCTAATTTTGGGTAGCATGATCTTGGCTAACAGAGAAGCACCCTTTGATATTACCTTTCTGAAAATGCTCCAACCCTCTATTTCGCCGCCCTTAACGTATCTAGAAGCTATTACGATATCGTAACCATTAGAATTCTTAAGAAGTTCTAAAACATACTCTGGAGGATGTTGTAAATCAGCATCCATCACAACAACTAATTCTGCTCTAGCGCTTTTTATTCCTTCAAGAATTGCTGAAGCTAACCCTAACTTTTTTTCTCTTACAATAACCTTAACTGGATATTTCTCAGTCAACTTCTTAGCAACCTCAGCTGTTCCATCCGGGCTGTTATCATCTACAATTATAATCTCATGATTATAATCCTTCAAAACAGAATCTAATAAAGGTATCAATTTCTTTATATTTTCGGCTTCGTTGTATGTGGGGACAACTATAGACACTTTCATCAATGTATCCCTCTTCAAACTTATTTATAGTTATTGCAGAATTTTTTAAACTAATATACACATCAAACAAATTTTTTTCTACAGTTCTTTTATTCACATTTCTTTAGCATTTATAACAAAAACTTTATCAGTATATTTCTTAGCAATTTCAACAGTATTATCGTTAGAAAATTTATCAACAACAATTATTTCAATATTTTTATAAGTTTGATTTTTTATAGATTCTAAACATATACCAATAGTTTTTTCTGAATTGTAAGTGGGAATAATAACTGAAACTAAATTATCTAATGACATTTCTAATCACCTTCCTAAATTAACCAAATATACATTATATCGTTAAAATTTCTAGTGTTCGTGTTTTTATTGGGTTAAAGTTGTTTATACCTTTCTACACAAGTAATCTTAAATTAGCATATTTATCGTTATTTTAATCCAAATAACAATTTTATCAACTCTATAGCATTAGGATTAGTTAATATATACAGTAGTATTATAATTACAAAACCAACCGTTATTTTTTTATCCAACTGGTTGAATTTATTATCTACATATCTCATTAATCGTTCTTCCATTACATTCATTTTTTCTTCTAAAATGTAGATATCTTCTTTTGTAGCTAACTCATTTTTTAACTCATCTTTTAACTCATTTTTAATTATGATTTTATTTTCCTTATTCAATTCCAAAATAATATCATAAATCTCTTTTGCTTCTTTTTCATTCTTAACCTTTTTAAGTATTAACTCATATAACTTAGGTAATGCAACAGCCATAATACCACACATAAAAATTATTCACTTGATATCCTAAATGTTATACCGTTAAAATTTCCTCTATTATTTTCTCTTCTATAGGTTTGAAGTCCAAGTATTCCATTAAAACCCTCTCTATGAATCTTAACCTAACTTCTTCGTTCTTACTGATCAAGAGTTCGCCCTTAATAGCCCTATACTTAAAGCTCAGTGGTGCAGAATTCAGGACTTTAACATCAACAGGCAATCTTACAGTTTTTTCAATCTCCGCAGAGATCTTTAGTTCATAATCCAAAAAATCCCCTACCTTGTTCTCGTCAACATAAACTGCAATATCAACATCTCTGAAGTAAATCTCGTTGAAACTGCCGTGAAGATATGCAAAGATGACCTCATCTTTTTCAGCCAGAATTTCCTTAATCTTTTTCTTTATTTTTTCCTTGCTTACCAACATAATCCCTTACCTCCTTAATAAACTCCTCCAGATCTGAAACATCCTAATGTATGAGTCAGATAAAAATTTTTCCAAGCCTAATTTAACGATGTCTTTGAGTTCACCAAGTAGTTGTTTATAGTCGTGCACTAAAAATTGAAAATATGCTATTGATAAAGCTTATTTCAAATTTTAAGGATGGATAAATGTTATTTAGAAATTCATTAATATATAAATAAGTTTAAAAATTCGCACACGACTATAATTTCAGCAAGCTTTCTGTTTACAAGATCAACGTCAATTTCAGGCATGCATTATTGATATCTTCATTCTCCCCCCTATATCCAAAATATCCCTACAATAAAAATAAATATATTTCCACTTTAATAAATTAAACAAAAAGTTTAACTAAAACTTATTAATATTAAATTAACAACTAATTTTCAATAAAGTTAGAGATATATAAACTTTTTTATTAAAATGCTGAAATAATATTTTTGATAATTTAGATTTATGATTAACACTAATTCCCATCACGTATTTAAATATTTATAAATTTTGCAGACGATATTGGTATTATGATGTTGAGATTTTAATATTTAAAGTATATTGATGTAGTTATATATTTATATGTTTGATGGAAACTACGGTAACACCTTAGAAAAAATTAAAAAACTTGATGAGTAATTATGATTTTACTACAAACTGATTTTTTATAAGCATTTATAAGGAATGAGGAGGAAGAGTATGGACTTAAATGATTTGAAATATATTGAGGAAAAATTGGGAAGAAAGCCAAATGATGTAGAAATCGGAATGTTTGAGAACTTATGGAGTGAGCACTGTGCTTACAGGTCTTCAAAAGCATTGTTAAGAATGTTTGCAAAAACAATAAAGGAAGACAACAAAAATATAGTTGTTGGTCCTGGAGATGATGCGGCTATAGTTAGAGTTGATGGAGATTTATGTATAGCATTGGCTATGGAAAGCCACAACCACCCATCATACATAGATCCATACAACGGGGCAGCAACAGGAGTTGGAGGAATTGTGAGAGATATTTTATCAATGGGAGCACAACCAATAGCATTATTAGACCCATTGAGGTTTGGAGATATAAATGGAAAAGAAAAAGATAAAGTAAGATGGCTCATTGAAGGTGTTGTTAAAGGTATTGGGGATTATGGGAATAGAATTGGAGTTCCTACCGTTGGAGGAGAGTGTGAGTTTGATAGTTCATTCGACTACAACAACTTAGTTAATGTTGTGTGTATAGGGTTGGTTAAGGAAAATGAAATAATAACCGGAAAAGCAAGAGAACCGGGATTATCCTTAATTTTAGTTGGTTCAACAGGAAGAGATGGTATTGGTGGGGCCTCATTTGCTTCAAAGGACTTAACAAGTGAGAGTGAAGAAGACAGACCAAGTGTCCAAATTGGAGATGCATTTACAGAGAAGTGTTTAATTGATGCGGTTTTAGAGGCATGCAAAACAGGAAAAGTTAAGGCAATGAAGGATTTAGGAGCAGCAGGAATAACATCAGCATGCTCAGAGATGTGTTATGGTGGAGGTGTTGGGGCAGAGCTTTATTTAGAAAACGTTATTTTAAGAGAAGAGGGAATGACACCATACGAAATTATGGTTTCAGAGAGCCAGGAGAGGATGCTCTTAGCAGTTAAGCCAGGAGCAGAGGAAGAGATTATTAAGATATTTGAAAAGTATGAGTTACCTGCATCAGTGATAGGAAAAACAACAGACACAAAAAGAATAGTGGCAAAGTATAAAGGAGAAGTTGTCGTTGATTTACCTTTAGATTTACTTTGTGAGGCACCATTATTACATAGAGAAGAAAAAGAGGATTTAAAAGAGAAAAAGGATGACAAAGAAAAAATAAAAATGCCAGAGGACTTGAATGAAGTTTTATTAAAATTGCTTGAAAGCCCAAATATTTGCTCAAAAGAGTGGATTTATCAACAATATGACCATGAAGTTCAAATAAGGACTGTTGTAAAACCAGGAAAAGATGCTGCAGTTTTAAGGTTAGTTGAGGCATATCCAAAGGGTATTGCATTAACTGCTGACTGTAACTCAACATACTGCAAACTAAATCCTTATGTTGGGGCAGTTAATGCAGTTGCAGAAAGTGTTAGGAATTTAGCAACAGTAGGGGCTAAGCCAATTGCAATGCTCGACAACTTGAACTTTGGAAATCCAGAGAGGCCTGAAAGATACTGGCAATTAAAAGAGTGTGTTAAAGGTTTGGCAGATGCTGCTGAGTTCTTTGATATCCCAGTTGTTGGAGGAAACGTAAGTTTATACAATGAGACAATAATTGATGATAAAGATTACCCAATAAACCCAACACCTGCCATAGCGGTTGTTGGAATTGTAGAGGATGTTGAAAAGGTTCCAGGAGTATTTAACAAGATTAAGGAAGGAGATGTTTTAATCATCACAAATGAAACTAAGGATGAAATGGGAGGAAGCGAATACTACAAAGTTATCCACAACACAGAGGAGGGAATTGTTCCAAGAGTTGATTTGGAAAAAGAAAAAGAAATATACAACAGCGTTGTTAAATTAATAAACAAAGGTATTGTAAATGAAGCAGTAGATTGCTCAAGAGGTGGATTGGCTGTCGCTATTGCAAAACTCTGCATAAACAATAATATAGGGGCGGAATTAGATTTAAGTGAATACAACAAAAACAATTTGAGAGAAGATATATTATTATTCTCAGAAACATCTGGAAGAATAATTTTGGCAGTTGATGAGAGGCATGTTGAGGAGGTCTTAAAAGAAACAAAAGGATATGTCATTGGAAAAGTGAAAGGAAACAAATTAACTATAAAGTTGGATGGAAAAGAGTTAATTAACTTAGAAGTTGAAAAATTAGCAAAAGCATATAAAGAGGCATTCCCAAGATTCATGGGCTATTTCATAGATAGCAACAAACGAAATATTTAAATACTTTCCCCACATAATCACAATTAGGGCTGTTTCATAGATAGCAACAAGCGCAAAGTTTGTGTATTTTCGAGTAGCGTAATTTTTATATATCATGAAATATTAATTATTTATGACAGTACAGTCTCCGATATGTGGGGTCTTAAGCCCGAATGGAGACTGCTGAAAGTCATGAAGATGTGGGGAGTTTCCGTTCCCCCCGAAAGCCACCCAATGAAGATGGGAGGGTGGAAGGTTATCCGCTACGACAGTTTCGTATGTTTCAAAAGTAGCGGATAACCAGAACGGAGAAATAATGAGGCTCGCTCATTCTCAATTATGATTATCTGATGTTTGGATTTTTGTTTGGAGGGTTTATTTATAGACTCATTTATATACCCCAACCCTACAACCATAAAAATAAACACACCCTATACATCAGGTAATCTAAAATGAACATAAACGTTTATATACTCGCACTTACTAAATAGTTTATCGCCTTCACTAACTAACTTTTTATCCACTCCAGATAATTTTTTAATGAATTTGAAAACCATTATCTCACCTTAAATTTTATTTTAAAAAATAAAAAATTATTTTTCCCCTTAATCTCTTAAATAATTGTTCATCGCTCTCTAACCCGCCTCTATACTTTTACTCAACCCCTTAACAGCTTAGTCAAACCCCTCTGACCCTTAAATTAATCTTTTAATTTTAACTTAGGGTTTATAATGATTATGCTCATCCGCAAACATCATTACTTATAGCAAACAAGTTTTACCATTGATAATTTTTATGTGCTATCTGCAAAACCACAATAACAGCACACTATTTATATAGGCAATCCCGAATGAACATGAGCGAACCTATTAAATTTTTTATCTCAGTTTATTTTAACAGAATTTAACAGATTATATAATCCATTTTTCTACAATTTCCTCCACTTTTCTATAAACTTCATTGTTATCTGGCAGATCAAACAATGGTTTTCCCTTTAAATCATATTCAGCTATTTCTTTGTTATAGGGTAGTTTTCCAATTAAATTTAATCCTAACTCTTTTGCATATTCTTCAACAATTTTTTCATTTTCTTCATTTACCTTATTTGCCACAACATATATATCTTTAAATTTAACTTCCAGTTCATTTGCAAGTTTTTTTATCCTTTTTGCAGTTCCAATACCTCTCTTTGATGCATCTGTAACAACAATCATTAAATCAACGTTTTGAGTAGTTCTCCTACTCAAATGCTCCAATCCAGCTTCAGTATCTATAACAACATACTCATAAGACTTTGCGAGAGTATCTATTATCTGCCTAAGCCAATTATTTACACTGCAATAGCATCCACTTCCCTCTGGTCTTCCCATAACAAGTAAATCAAAGTTCTCTGTCTCAACTATAATCTCATAAACCTTTCCTTCTAAATAATCCTGCTTTGTTATTCCGGGAGGTAATTTGTTCTCTTCAACTAACTTCTTTAAGTCCTCCCTTATATCTCCAACTGTCTTTTCAACTTCAACTCCAAGTGTTTCTGGTAAATTTGAGTCTGGATCTGCATCAATAACTAAAATACTGTTTGTTTTTTTGGATAATGCCTTTATCAATAAAGTTGAAAACATGGTTTTTCCAGTTCCACCTTTTCCGCTTATTGCTATGATTTTTGTCATTATTTTCACCAACTACAATTTAATTTAATTAAATTTAATTTATTCTCTTTATTCCCTAACATGCTTTAAAATATGTCCTGTCTCTTTTTTTATAATTTTTAAGGCTGTTTTACATGCATTTACTGAACCTGGAAGAGCATATATAACTCTACCCTTATAAATTCCAGCCGTGGCTCTTGATAAGATTGTTGCTGTCCCTATTTCTTCATAACTTATTTTGTGGAAAATTATTTTAAATCCTTCCAACTCCTTCTCAAAAATTTCTTTCAATACATCTGGTGTAGTGTCTCTCTTAGATATACCTGTCCCTCCTGTTATAACAATGCAGTCAACATCAAAAAAATCTATAACATGGTCTATAACCCCTTTTATCATATCTTTGTTGTCAGGGATTAGGGCATGGAATATAGCATTTAACTCATTTTTTAAAAGTTCACCTGATTTATCTTCAACTTTATTATTACCTTTTAACATTTCATTATATCTACTGTCGCTTACTGTTATTACACCATACTTAATATCACTAATACCTTCATGCATTGTCTCACCTTTAAAAAATATGTGGTAAAAACCTTCGGTTTTGCCATTTATGCTAAATTTGGATATATCGATTATGTATTACATTATTATATCGTTCTACGAATTACAGCACTAATCACAATAATTAAAATTCGCTCATGTTAATTCAAGATTACCCATAAATAGTTTGTGGGGTTCTCCCAACGTAGTCAAATATGGACAATTATATACATTTAAGATATTTGCCATTTAAATCCACATAATAAACTACGTTGGGATTGGGCGTCATCAGTCCCTTAGCAGAGACCTCTGCCCCTGTCGTGGTAACCCCAGAGCCACCCATAAATCTTTTGATTGCACCCAAACCTCGTTTAAAAATATTAAAACAGCCAACTACTTGGCGATTAAAAGAGTTTGAACAATTATAGCAAACAACCTGCCCTTCTTGGGACTCCATTCTACTCCCGCATATAGGACAGGTCGTTGAAGTGTAGGCAGGATTAACTAAGATAACAACCGCCTTATAACTTATTTTTTCGATTATTCCATTCCAATTCGCTCTATCTATTCTTCTATTGAAGTGTTTATTTTTATACATCCTTCTCTTATTCAAATCCTCGAAGACAAAAATTGCATCCGGAAATAGTCGAGATAATTGTGTTGTAAGTTTGTGTAAAAAGTCCTTAACCCTATTTCTCCTTCTTTCGAATAACCTATTTATCTTTCTCAAAACTCTTAAAGGACATTTTTTAAGCAGTTTTTTAAGCCCATCAATCTTTTTATCATAAACTTCTTTAAGTCGGTGTAATTCGGTTAAATCTATCCTTATCCAACCCTCTATCGGATGGAATAAGTCGAGGGATTTTAGATTGCTATCTACTCCAACGATTATATCTTTGTCTGAATAGTTTAGATTATCTTTGAAGGTTAAAAACGCTTCATTTTCCTTTAAAATAATTTCTCCAATTGTTAAGTCCTTAACCTTATCGAAGAACCATTCATTTTTGATGTTTAAGGTTAAATACTCTTTTCTTGGTTTTATCGTTATTCTTATCTCCGCTCTTTCTTTGTCGTATTTTATTAGGGTTGTTTTAACTCTAACGAATAACCTCTCTACTACTGGTTTTGTTTTAGTTCTATAACCTCTTTTGTAGTTCGAAGCCCAACTTTGTAGGATGGAATAGGAGGTTTTTATAATCCCATCGATGTAGTGAGAGGCATAACTCCAATTTTCTAAGAGTTTGTTTCTTAGATTTCTTTTGAATTCGTTTGATTTTGGCAATTTTGGTTTATCTTTTTTAGTGTATTCTATGTTATTCCAAATCATGTCTATGCATTCGTTTAACTTATCTTTGCATTCGATTAAGAACGTTTTAAGTGGATAGTTGTGACTAACTTTGTAAGATAGAACGACTTGATAGGATAATTCCTGAGTCCCTTTTGATTTTGTCTTATTGGGCATAGTAATCGTTGTTTGTTTTTTTAGTAGGATTATAGTATTATCAAATATTTAAAAATTTCTTCAATATTTACTCACAAATGTTCATAAATGTCTATGTATAATTAAACAGTTTCAAACGGCGGTGCATGTAAAAAATTAGACCCATCTATATATCAACTGGATAAAAAATTTAAGCAAACATTTGTTAATATTTTTAACAAATTGTCCTTTAAAGCGTTATTTTTAAGGTTTTTTAGGATTATTTACGGCAAAACCTTGGATTTTGCCAAAAATTTGCCTATTATTGTTATTTTGACTGTTTTTTTTTTAGTTTGGTATTTTTTGTGTTGTTCATAAATGAGGTAAAAATTAATGGTAAAAGTTGTTTGCTATAAGTAATGATGAGTGTTTTAAACTTTTTAACATATATATTTGTTATCTGATCATACCTCTCTCTTTTTGCCATTTTCTCCTTAGGCCCAAAATGCAACCCCCTCCTCTATTACCCCCAATTGGAACTTTTGGCGTTCCAAGGCAGTTCATACATCTTGCCATAACACTTGCCCCTAAGGCCAGCCCATCTTCAACAAATACAACATTGCTTTCAACATTATCCCAAATATCCAACTCTTTAAGTTTCTCTATTATTAATCTTGGTTTTTCTCCAGTAATTCCTGCTCTCCCTGTTATGCCTATTGCAGTTTTTTCATTGACAAGTCCTTTCTTATATGCGAATTCAACTAACCTCTTTGCTATTTCTGCAGAAACCAAATCTAAAGTATAAAGCAGGGTTGAAACATTGCACTCCTCAACAATTCTCTTCCCAATTTCCTCTAATTTTGGCAAGTCACTTCCATTTTTCCCAACATCACACCCAATTAAAGTTGTTCCTGCCTTTTTTGCCGCCTCTGGATTTACTGGAACAGTTCCAAATCTGTCAACATTTGGTGGAACTTCATCAATTATTATATATTTGTGGGCTTTTTCTGCATATTCTTCTGCAAGTTCTTTATTTGGTTTGTCGCCACATTTCTTTGCTATGTCTAAAGCCGCTCCTTTATCTCTACTAACTAATCCAGAACCTCTTGCAATACTGTCAGCAATAGCCCCAGCCAAACCACACAAATTTCCAATGACCTTTGCGTAAGGTAGAGTATCATTGGTTATTCTTCCTGCCAATGTAGTTCCAAAGTCAATACTCATACATGGATTTCTGAAGTCAACTTCTGTCCATTTACTTCCAACTTTTATACCTGCTGTAACAAGCTCACCCTCCATCTCATTTGCAACAACTTCCTTCCCCGTTGGAGGGAGAACACCAGTAACAGCCCCATCAAATATTACCTTGTCCATCAAACTGTATTCATCAAAAGGTTTTGGCAATTGGTTTTTTGACATTGCAGGTGCCATCTTTGATGGAGGAACTCCTGCCTTTAAACACCCATCTGCCAATGCAATAATCATCGCCCCAACTTCCTCAGGAGATGCAAAGCCAGCTGTGACTCCAGTGCTCCTAACGACGAAATGTAAGTCATTTATTGTTAGATTTCCTTTTTCGAGGGCCTTCAACAAAACCTCCTTAACCATATCTGCAACTGCTTCTTTTGTTAATTCAACACCCCATAATGTTTTCCCAAAAACTTCCTCTCCCTTCTTTGGTTTTCTAACGTCCCTTGTCATTTTTACATATTTGCTCACAATATAGGTTTTTCCAGTGTCCATGTTTGTTGCCGTAATGATGGCTTTTGTTGTAGTATTACCTAATTCAACTGACGCCACAATATAGTAGGGGTTTCTCTTTAATTCAATTAAATCAACTGTTTGAGATTTTGCATAATGTATCTTTGGTGATTTTTTAAAAATCTTCCTTATACTATCTAAAAATCCCATGGGTCTCTCCTCTCAAAGTTATGTTTGTGTCATAATTTAGCCCATCTATATGTTAAATATTTGGATATGACTTTGTAGTATTTGCTAAAAAACCATTAATATTTATCATCTTAGGATACATAATTAACTTTCTTAAAAAAATAAATATATAATTTTCCATTAATGGCTAAATTGTAATTAATGTGAAATTTTTTATTATATAAATTTAATTTGTATGTTTTGGTGAGGTTATGGATTGGATAGAGAAGTATTTAAATATCCTTCAATGTCCCTATTGTGGTGGAGATTTAGAATACATAAAAGAAAAAAACCAACTAATATGCAAATCTTGCAAAAAAACATTTGACATTGTTGATGGAATCCCGATATTGTTAAAAAAAATGAAAAAATAATTTAAAAATTTAAAAAATAAAATAAAGGGATAAAATGAGGTGCTTCATAGCTATTGATTTGCCAGAGGAGATAAAAGACAAAATAGAGGAAGTGAAAAAGCATTTTAAAATTAAGGGCATAAAGTTGGTAGAGAAAGAAAACTTACATATAACCATCAAATTCCTTGGAGAGATTGATGAGGAAATAGTAGAAAAAATTAAAAATTTGGATTTATCAATAAGCCCAATTAAAGTAAAGATTAAAAACATTGGTGTCTTTCCAAACGAAAATTATATAAGAGTTATCTGGTTAGGAGCTACAAATTTAGTTGATTTATTTAAAGAAGTTGATGAAAAACTTTCAGAGATTGGATTTAAAAAAGAAAGGGAATACGTCCCACACGTAACTATTGGAAGGGTGAAGTTCATTGAAAATAAAAAGGCATTGAAGGATAAAATTGAAAAACACAGAAAAATAGACATTGGGGAATTTGAGGTCAAAAGCATAAAGTTGATGAAAAGTACCCTAACCCCAAATGGGCCAATATATGAAGTAATTAAAGAGTGGTAGTTATGCTAACAAACAACCAAAAAAGATTACACTATTTAATTTACCTTTACACCCACAACAATAGAGACTCGTGGATAAGGCAAGAAGTATTGTTTGCTTTAATATATTTTTTTATTAAAAATGGTGTTTTTGATGAACCTTACGATTATTCACCGAGTCCATATATGTGGGATGATAAACCAATTTACATCAACATATCTTATGAGGCAATGAATGATTTGGATTACTTACTTGATAATGAATATATCTATGAGATTTTGTTATCCACAAGAGGTCTCAACATTCCAGTTAAAGGATATAGAATAGCAAAACTTGTAGAATACGATTTCCCAAATAAAGAGGAAATTGATAAAGTTTTAATTGAAGATGGGAAAGTTAAACCAGTGGAATTAACTGACAATGGCATTGTAATAAAATCTAAAAAGGGAGATGATTTAAGAATAGATATCACAAAACTTGGAACTGTCCCCTACAAGTCAAAAAGTTATATATTGGGTGTTTCTTTATGAGTAAAACATTTACTCATTTTGTCAAATTAAAAAATCCAAAAGTTGTTATAACTGAATGGATTCCCTTTGGGAAAAACTATATGACTGAATTTATTGATAGGGTTACCTTAAAAGAGTATCAAAAAAAGAGAGTTAAATATTTCACAGAGGTCGTAGATAACATCTCTACAATAGAACCTGTTTTTAAAACATCAAAATACTATACAAAAGTTAATATAATTGATTTTGAACCAGAGATGTATGTAAAATTTATAGCAGAGGTGAATTTTGAAAAGGAAGGAATTTTCCAAGAAAAGGACGTCTTTATTTATGTTGACTATTTGGGAAGATGTATTTATGCCTCTGAAATTGAAAGTGCGGGAGATGAAGAAGTATATATCAGCCTCGACAACCTTGCCTTTATAATACCTGAGATGATTATGGATACGTCAAAAATGATAAAATCCTTGATAGCATCATCCCAAAGGTATATAATTGAGACATTATATGGACAGTATAAGGTTTATAAACACGTTTCAATACTAACAGAGACAATTTTTGAGATAAATGAAAACACCCTTGCAGAAGTGAGGCAAGTTATTGGAAATGTTAAGAGAATTATTGATATTGGTGAAGGTAAGTTAATATTTGGCGAGTTTGGAATGTTACTAATGCATCCAAATCCAAAAAAATTTGAGAACTTTATATCATGTTATTCCTTCATAAGGTCGGTGGTTCAAAGCTCTCAAGATTTATTCTTTAAGTTGAACAACATCAGCACACGATTGGAGAGATTAAGCAATATTTTAACAGGAAAAATAGACGTAGAAACAATAACTAAGTTAAGGAATGAGTTGAGTGAAATAGACAAAGAACTGGCAGTTATTGAAATTGTTAGTGGATATTTAAAAGAAATTTCAAGTTTAATGAATGAAGAAAAATTCCTATCAAAATTCACTGGGGAAGATGCAAGATTGTTAAAAATGATAAATGCAAAAAATAAACTTAAAAAATTAAATAACAGAATAATTGAGATTGAAAATGCCATAAAGAGTAATTTAGAACTTGCGACAAGTTTAACAAGGTTATTAACTACCTTATCAGACAACTTGCAGAGTAAAATCTCAAACCAGTTGGCAGAGAGTGTAAAGCACCAAGTAGCAATTGGAGAGGCAATGGAGTTGCTTGAGGCTGGGATCTTTGGTGTCTATGCTTTGGAAGCAATACATATTTTACTGCTGTTGTCAGGAAAAGAACATGAACTTATGCATTATAAAGTACTTGGTTTTCCAATACCGTTTTGGATTGTATTGTTTGCAGTGATATTTGGAATCTACATTGGAAAGAAAATCTTAGAATACAGAAAAAGAAAGGTTTTAGAAGAGTATTTAGCAACACATGAGATTGATTAACTTATAAAATAAATGGCAAAACCCAAGGGTTTTGCCGTATAAAGTTGTTTACGTTAAAATTTCCTTAATTGTTCTTAACTTTTAGAAATTTTTATTTGAATTAATAATAGTGACTATACTTCATCGTCTTCAACAATCTCCACACCAAATCTAACAACATTTTTCTTTTTTAGATATGCCCTATACTCTGCTATTTTATATGTGGTCTCAATTATCTTTTTTGCATATTCTGGCTCTACTAACGTGTTTAAAAAAGCTCTTAAATCGTATGGGGATTTTATGGTGTAGATGTCATTTGCATCACTTGAAATTACAACAGGAGCATCAAATTTCTTTGCCAATTTCAAATTTCTCCTAAATGCCATCAAAATCCTTGCTCTTTCGTAATTTTTTGCCGTTAATGCCTCATTAAAATTCAACTCTATTGCAACCCTATGCACACTTGCTAACCTCGCGAGAACATGATCTATACCACTATCCTTTCTGTTTAATTCTGGAGTTGATAAGATATCAACATCATGCATTTCCAAAGCACTTCTATTTACCTTTTCAACTCCCCCCTCAACTAAAACGAGATGAAATCTATTTCTGTATTTCCTCACTAAATTTCTAAGCTCTTTTGAAGATTGAGTCCTTATCTTTATCCCACTGTAAATTTTTAGGCCATATTGCTCCCCAAGTTCAATAACCTTATTTAACTTTTCTTCATCAAATTCATCATGATATTGCGTATAGATTGCTCCAAACCATCCCATTTTTTTTAATCTCTTTATTCCTTCCTCATTATCTATCCTATTTATATCAACCGCTTTCATTGTTTCACTTTTTATTTTTTTGGATATGGCTAAAATTTAAGTAACATCCTTTATAACATTTTTTATTTTATTATTTTATTGTAAGATTTAAATATATGGATAGAAAAAAATAAATATCTGAAATCTTTAGAGATAAATTAAAATTTTGCAAGGTGGTAAAGTTGAAGAAAGTGGGAAAGGTATTACTAATGGTTTTTAGTTTGGTAATAGTTAGTGTTATAAATTGTGGATGTGTAAATGGTAAATTAAAAGAACCAACATTTAGTGTTGATAGTTTAGATTTTAAAGGAGTAAATTATGATACAACCAATCTAAATGTCAAACTTATAATAGATAACCCAAATCCAATTGGTGTTCATGTCAATAAAATTGTATTTGACATTTATTACATAGATAATAATGGAAATCCAAAATATTTAGGTCATGGAGAAAAAGCCAATATCGACATTAGAAGTGGAAAAACCACAATAGATATTCCAATTGCACTTTCCAATAAAGAGTTAATAAAAGCTTTGGAAAATAGCAAAGATAACAAAATAACCTTAGAAATTGATGGTTCTGCAAATGTTGATTTAAAAATTACAAGTATTGATGTTCCATTTAAAACAAAACAAACAGTTCAACTTCCAGAGAATGTTGTTTCTTATTTAGAAACTGCAAAAAAGATGGGCATTGGATTCTCAATAGAAGATTTCAAAAAACCAAATGTAACTGTAGATGACGTTGAGTTTGAAGGAATCAGTGAAGATTTCAAAAATACAAAATTAAATGTAAGGCTTATCGTTGAAAACCCGAATCCAATTGATATTAATCTTAAAGATATTGCAGTTCATGCATATTACTACGATAAAGATGGTAAGCATTACTTTGGAAGTGCAAAATTACATAATACCGCCACAATTAAAGGCGGAATCTCCACACCAATATATGTTGATGTAAATATATCAAATGAAGATGTTGTAAATGCTATATTGAGCAACAAAGACAGCAAAAAAATAACTGTTAAAATTGAAGGTTCTATAGATATAGAAGGTATAAAGAAATATGGAATTTCAGAATTAAAAATACCATTTGAGAATACTAAAGAAATCCCAATAACTGATAATATGATTAAAATGGCAGAGACTGCCAAAAATAAACTAGGAATAGGATTTACAATAAAAGACTTTAAAAAACCAAATGTGACTGTAGATGATGTTGAGTTTGAAGGAACTGACTTAGAAAATCTTTATCTAAATGTTAAGCTCATAGTTGATAATCCAAATCCAATTGACATTGATATAAGCAAAATTAAGTATTATGTTTATGCAGACAATGGAGAGAAGTTTATTTTAAGTGAAAAACTATTAGGTGAAGGTGAAGGAGAAAACATTCATATTTACAAGGCAACATCTACTCCAATAGATACCCATGTAAAATTACAAAATAAAAAAGTAATAATTAACTTAATAAGATTAGCAAAAAACGATAAAATCACTTTATTAATAAAGGGGGTTGCTTACATAGATGAAATTAAAAAATTCAATATTCCTCCAATGAATATTCCATTTGAAGAAAAGAAAAATGTAAGTATTAATGAACTAAAGGAGAAATTTGGAATTGAAAACAATGAAAATAAAGATAGTGAAAATAATAAAATAAATAATGTTGTAATCAATAGAATTGGTGAAAATCAGCAAGAAGAACAACCAATACAAAAACCCGAATTAAAACAGTTATACATAACATGCTATCCAAATGAAATAAAAGTTGGAGATAGAGTGACTATACAAGTTGTAGATGAAAATGGAAATCCAGTAGAAGGGGCTACAGTAATTATTGATGGTACAATAAGGAGAACAACAGATAATAATGGTGTAGTATATCACACATTTAAAATTGGAGGAACACACACAATAAAAGTAGAAAAAGATGGATGTATAAAAGAAATCTCAATAAATGTTGAAAGATTGATTGAACAGGTAGATATAAAGAATAGGGTAGATAATATAATAAACAGGGTGAGGTAAACTAAAATTATAAGGTCTCGTTTATCTTCTTCAAAACAACTTCTTCAAAGAATTTATTTACTTCTTTTTTTGAATATCCATATTTTCTTGCAACTTTAAATATCATCTTTTCACTGCCACTTCCATACTGAGCGGCTTTTTTTGGTCTATATGCTATATAGTCTGGGATGTATTTTGATGCTATATCCCTTAAAATCCTCTTTCTCATCTCATCCATTTTATAGGTTACTGGAATTGATAAAGCAACCCTCACAACATCCTTATCCAAAAATGGAACCCTCAACTCCACACTATTTGCCATTGTGCAGTGGTCATCCCTCTCCAAATTAACCTTATAGATGTTCATGACGTCATTCAATAGTGCTTTTTTTAGTTCTTCTTCTCCTTTCTCTCTTAAAATTCTTTCATATCTGCTATATCCCCCAAACAACTCATCTGCTCCTTGACCAGATAAAACAACCTTTATATTGTCCTCTCTTGCCATCTCAGATGCGATGTATATTGGGATACCCACCCCAATCTTCATCAAATCAAGTTCATCTATTGCCTTTGCAACCTCAAAAATGTATCTTTCATATTCTTCTTCCTTTATAATCTTCTTTCTAAGTTTTAATCCCATATCCCTTGCCGCTCTCTCTGCATATCTTATGTCTTCACTTTCTTCCGTGCCTACTGTGTATAGAATAACCTCACAATACTCAGATGCCATCTTTGCAACCAATGTGCTATCAACTCCACCGGAATAGATAATCCCAACCCTCTCAATACCCCTTGTTCTCTTCCAAACTGCCCTCCATAATGCATTGTCAAGTTCTTTTTTGCATGTCTCATAGGACTTGTATTTTAAATAATCAAACCTTAATTTTTCAATATTGTTTGTTATGGTGTATTTATTATCCTCTAAGTAATAGATCAGTTCACTATTTGGGCTTAATCTATTTATGTATTCATTTAGATGTTTTGGACTTCCATCAATTCCTTCAATTTCCCTCAATAAATACCATAACGCCTTTCTTTCAGAAGCAAATGCAAAATAACCATCCCTATCCAAATAAAATAGCGGTTTAACTCCAAAAGTATCTCTCCTTAAAATTAAGGTGCTATTATTTTTGTCATATATTGCAAATGCATAATCCCCATCAAGTTCATTCAACATATCTTCTTCATACGCATGGACAATAACTTCTGAATCCGTATCTGTTTTAAAGTCATGGTTTGATAAATCTTCTCTCAACTCAATGTAATTGTATATTTCCCCATTACATATAACCCACAAACTCTCATCTTCATTTGGGATTGGTTGAGTTGCAGAACCTACAATAGCCAACCTATTATGCCCAAATCCAAAATCTGCGATGATGCTCTTTTCAACGTCCTCAAAATCCTTGAAGTATATAACTTCATCATCTACCAACATTCCCGATGCATCAGGGCCCCTATGTTTCAAGATTTTCATCATTGTTAATAAATATTTAGAAATATCTCTCCTCAAACTACGCGGGTCTTCCTCATCTTTTATAATTATACCACTTATCGAGCACATACTCCCTCACTCAATCATATTAGTTTTTCCAAATATTCAATTTCTTTTAATAATTCCGAAATTTTTTCTTCTTTTGATAATTCTTTATTGTAATTTAAATCATTTATCTCAATAACCAAACTACCTTTATATCCATAATCAACCAACTTTTTTATATATGGGGAAAAATCTATCTGGGAGTGATATAGGGGGTAATGTTCCCTACCATCACAAACTCCAGAAATATGGGTATTTTTTATATATTCATGCAATTCTTCAACAAATCTTTCCGCATTTTCTTTCGCATGTGCAAAGTCAAGAGTAAGTCCAATCCTGTATCTTTCAATAATCTGTTTTATTTCTTCAACGGAGTGGCATATATAATTAACAAGTTTTGGCATATTTTCGAGGGAAAGAGTAACGGATTTCTCTTCTGCATACGGTATGCAAACATCCAAATAGTGATAAAATTTTTCATATTCTTCCATAGTAGGCGGTCTTTTTGTAGGTCTTTTTCCAGGGTGGATTGTCAAAACCTCTGCCCCTAAAAAGTTAGCCAAATCTATCGCCCAAAGAGTCTCCTTAATAGTAGCCTCTTGGATATAAGGGTTTGTAGAAGATGGATTTAACTCAATGTATGGAGCGTGAATAGTTAAATAAAATTTTGATAGAATGGATTTTATCTCTTTTAAATAGTCCTCATCAAATCTCTTATCCCAAAATTCTGGGTTTTCAGGAAAAAACTCCATACTTTTCAATCCTACACTTTTAAATATATCTGCTATTTCCTCAATTGGGTATTCCCAAAAGAACAGGGTTGTGCAGCTTATAATTGACATAACAAACCCATCCCAACAACTATTTAAAATTATAGTCATGTGTAGAAGACATACGCAAAACCTTTGGATTTTGCCGTTTGAAACTGTTTAATTTTTCATTGACGAATGTGGACATTAATGTATTTTCGTTTTCAAAATTTTTATATATGAGTTTATATATATAACTATAAGGATGATGCCTCTGATGAAGGTGGATACTGGAGACCTAAGGAGGCGGACTTTACTGAGTGTTAAACCTATGGGTGGAGTTGGGGTTCTCCCGGAGCGAAGCGACGGGAACTTAAAAACCGTTAGGTTTTTATGTCCGTGACAGGGATGGAGACCGATGATATGTTCCCGATGAACCCAGAGGGAACTGAGGCTGATGACATCCAAGTCCAACGTGGACATTTGTCTATGATTGTTCACGTTGGACAGATCCTATTTCTTCTTATATACTTTTAAGAAGTGTGAGTGGTGAAAAATACCACTCACTAATTTAAAAATATTGATTAACAAATCTAATATACACTCTATATTACACGGTCTATTAGATTATATGTTATATGTAGAGATTAAGATTTAAATAAACTCTTTTATAGCTTTCCAGATTAAAAAACTCTGTGGTTTCAAAATTCCATCTATAGGATCTAAAAAGAGAATATTTTTCTTAACTAATAACTCTCTAATTCTTTTATTTATTTTTATATCCTCTATTTCATAGTTATTTTTAAATAAACTTAAAGCTTTTATTATCTCTTTATATAACTCTTTATTCTCTTCTTTTACATCTTCTAAGAAGTATTTTAGCCTTTGCCTAGTATCTTTAAGCAAGTAGTTTAAAACATTCTCTAACTCATCAGATTTTAATCTATTCATTACCTTTATTATTAAAACTGGCTTTCCACCTACATAGCTATAGATTAACTCTTTCTCTTCTTTAGAGAGAGATCTATTTAAAATTCTCTCTGAGAGAAAATCCATAAACTCATAAGCTTTTTCTTTATCAAAATCATCTATTAAAATATAATCTGCTCTATCATCTAATATAGCTTGGCTATAAATTTTCTCTATAAACGGAGAATCAGAGCTTAAACAAAACACATGGCATAGGCGTTTATGTTTGGTTAAGCTAATAAAGTAGTTAAATAGCTCATAAATCAAATAGCCATTTATTTTTAAATCTCCTATTTTCTGTAGCTCATCTAATATAATTATTGGTTTCTTTCCAGAGTTTTTAATCTCTAATAAAATATTAGTTATATATTTAAACACGTTCTTTGGTTTTTTATTATCTAATAATTTCTCTAAAGTATTTTTAGGAATGGGAAAGCTATAAATTACTGAGCTGTCTTTTATTAAGCTTTTAATTAACTCTAATATATTACCCTCTTCATACTCTTCAAATAACACTTCTATAAAATCATCATACTTAGAGATAAAAATCTCTCTCAAATCAAAATAGAAAACCACATAATCTTTTCCTAATTTATTAATAACTTCATTTATTAAAGCTGTTTTTCCACTATTAATAGGTCCATAAAGAAAATAGATAAAGTTTGGCTCACTCTCTATAATAGATAGAATTTCTTTTATTTCTTTTTCTCTGTTGAAGAACATAGATTTCACCAAATGTATTTTTTATTAGCAATCTTATTTAAAATCTCTAATAACTTTTAATGTAAATTTGGATATTTATAGTCATGTGCAGAAGACATACGGCAAAACCTTTGATTTTGCCGTTAAAATTTATTGCAGTTTTAGTTTAATTATAGTCGTGTGCGGAATAGTTGAATAATATAGTTATTCAACTTCCCTGCAATCGAAGGTTGCAGTGGATTTTTAAACTTATTTATATACCAATGAATTTCCAAATAGTCCTTATCCTTTCTTAAAATATACGGCAAAACTTTCAGTTTTGCCAAAAAATTTTAAATAAGTCATAAATCTTTAAAAATTTACTAACACTTTATTCCAATTTCTAACGCACACGACTATATAATGCACTTGACTATAATTTTGTAAAATTTTAAAATTTATGTTGCAATACAATATAAAAAAATCCCCCTATAAATCAACTTCTGAATTTTCTTTTGAGTACTTTTTTATAATACTTTTGGCAATTTCTGCTATGTATGGGTCATGAGATTCCTTAAACTCACTTAAAACATCCAAAACCTCTTTGCAGTATTTTTTTGATGTAGGTAGTTGATTCAACAACCTAAGTAAGTATATTTTAAAATCTTCTTCTGTATCTTTCAATTTTAATAATTTTATAATTTTGTAAACAATATTATCTACAATTTCTTCATCATTAATGTCTAAACTCAAAATAAGGTCTAATGATTTCTTCTTCACTTCCCATTTCTCATCACCTAATGCCCCCAACATTTCATAAATAAATGAACATGCCATATCAGAGTATTCCCTATTTATTAGACATTCAATAACATACAATCCCTCCAATTTAATGTCTGGATTTGGATCTTCCAATAATTTCTTTACAAGTGCAATGTATTTTTTATTATTCTCTGATCTTGACAACTTTTTGAAAATCCATCTTCTAAATAGTAGTGGATATTTTAGTAATATTGTTTTCATGAGTCTTGTGGCTCTTTCTGACACAAGATAGTACTCACAATTCATTAATTCAAAAATTATATTAAATATGTCATCATAATTGTCTTCAATAACTTTACTAAAGTTTTCATCATCCGTTTTAATTGTTCTAATAATAAAATCTATAATTCTGACTTTTAATATTATACCAGTATCTTTTTTGGATAAGATATGTAACAATTCCATCAAATCCAAGTCCAAATTTAATAATCTATCATCTGGCATGTGTTCAATTAAACCATAAACGCTATGCCATGTGGCTGATTTACCTTTAAGTACGTTTCCTAATTCTAATGAATAGTCTTTACCAACATCAATAAGTTCTTTTCTTTCTTTAATGAGTTGTTTGGCTTCGTCATCACCAACCTTTTCAAGTATATATATTGTAAGTTTTACGATAGTGGGGTCAACAACGTCATATACGACCATTTCTTTTAATCTATTTAAGATTTTTTCAGTTATTGGAATACCAATTTCCACATATGCTTTTAATTCCCTCAAAGCACTCCTTCTTTTAACAACTATGAGTTCACTTAGCATTCTATGTAATAGATCCATTCTATGTTGTATAATTTCAGGATATTCTGCTTTTATTGTATCAACCATGTCTTTTGCAATTTTGTATTTATCATATAACAATACCAATTCATGGAGAATATATGATGTCTCTTTATAATATTTTCCATTTACAAACTCTAAGAGTCTTTTTATCATTTCTTCGTTGTTACTTTTTATAGCCTTTCTTAATCTAATTTTTAATCTTATAAATGCACTTTTTCTTAATGCGGGATTTTCTACCATACTTTGTAGGATTTTATACCTACTTGCGTAATCTTTACTAAAATAATTCAATATCTCTTCAGTTCCAGGGATTTTTTGTAGTATATATCTACACATTTTTCTTATAGTATGGCTTTTATCAGTTAAATACTTAGTTGTTATTACGGAAAGTAGAGCATTTCTCAATCCATCATCTTCAAGTATCTCTGGATCCTTCTTAATTACTTCAAGAAACAACATTAAATACTCCCATCTAACTGTCCAATACCAATCATCGGCATACTCAAATAAATCTAAGTAATCCTCTTTTGTGAAATTTAACCCCTTAACATAATTTACTATTCTCAAAGCCCATACTGATGTCGACCTAGTCATCCATACAGGGTCTGTTAAGAGTGCTTTTATTTGTTGAGCATAAACCTCCGCAAATGAAGGTAGCGCATATAGTGCATTCCCTAAAAGTTTAATATTTACACATCTATCTAACCAATCATCACTGTTTGCTCCCAACTCGATCTCTCTAAATATGCCACCATAATTTAATGGATTTTCTGATCTCAGTTCTTCTATGAAGTCAATATCTATATATGGATGGATTTCAGGAGTTAGGTAATTTACAATATCTTCTCCTTTTAATTTTACAATTAAGGAAATGCCCTTAAAGTATGATATATAATGCTCTTTTAAAATTTCTTTAATATTGACATTTTCAATTAATTCTTCTATTTTTGTTCTTACTTCTGGTGAATTAGATCTTTTGTAGATAATTGCTAATGCATCTAATGCATAAGCTTTGGTTATAAAACTAATTCTCAAAAGTTCACTTGATTTCAATACGAGTGTTGATAAGTATCTTTCTATAGATTCGTTCCAATTTGGTTCTTTATCCCTGGTGCATGACGTTAGAATCTCTGCAAGAGATAGTAAAGATACAGTTTTTACAGTCCAATATCTACTATTTAAATTTTTCATCAATTTTGCTATTAATGTTTCAATTTCCCAGTCATCCAAAATCTCCCACAACATCTCAGCATTTTCTTTGAGTATTGCTATTGATAACAATTTGACTAATAAATCTTTATAATCTATAAAATTTAGAACCTTTTTGAGATCATCTTTTGTTATTTTCCCAAAATATCTTTTCATTAGAGCATATATTAGTTCATCATAACTTTCACTATCTAAACTCCAATCACTTTTTACTATATGGCAAGGAAATATCATATTTAACTTATCAAGTACCATACTCATTTCTTTTTCTTTAAATTCCTCAATTATAGATAAAGCAAACATCTGTAACAATTCATATCTATCGTTTATGGATGTTGCCATTAGTTCAGGTAACGAATTTTTAAGATACTCTGGTGATGTCAGAGAAATAGTGGAAAGAATCCATAATCTCACGGCCCTATCTAAACCATTTGCAGAGTAGAGCTTGTTAGTTGCATCAATTACCACTTCTTGTATTAATTGTGGAGGGATTAATTCAATTAAAGATTTAACATTTGATGCTAACATTTTATTTTTAGTATGTGCTAAAGCATGAATCTCTGGAATTAGTGGTTTCAGTATATCAGGATATTTTAGAATAAGTTTTTTAAGTGAATTTATCATATTTATCCTTACGAGTAAATTCTCATCACGCAAAAGTTTAAAAATATCCACTATTCTTTTTTTTATTTCCTCTCTATCTTCTATTTCAGAAATTAGCATAGCAGCTTTAATCCTATCTTTCCAACTATCTGAATTTACTAATTTAGTTATATCCATATCTTTACTATCATAAACCATTGTCATATTGTTCCCCCAACTGTCTAAAAGAACTAAAATTAAATTATTTAAATTAAATTTATTTTTATTTATTTTTTTACTTTTTCTTTTTATAGATAGAGTCTTATAATATTTATTAAACAAATTAATTATATTTATAAACAGAGTTTATAAATTTTTTGACATCTTCATAAGCATATATAAGTGATTCGTTAAAAGACAGTGAAGCATTAATAACCTTTAAAAAACCTTTAAATATATTTGATAAAAAAGTCGTTATCGGTGTAGATAGCAATCTAAAATCCTTAGATTTATTCCATCCAGAGGAAGGGTAGATTAGAGTTGACTTATCTGAACTGCATAGAATAAAGAAGGTTTATGATGTTATTATCGATAAGTTAAAGTCGATTTATAAAAAAGCCCCAAAAAGAATTGGTATCTTGCTAAAAAAGTATTATAATAGAAGAAAAAATCGAGTTGAAGATTTTATTAATAAATTAACTTCCCAGCTATCTAAACTCTTTCCAAATGCAGTTTTTATCTTTGAGGATTTGGATAAGCTCAATATGTATAAAAATTCAAACTTTAACAAAGATTTGGATAGAACGAGTTGGAGAGAGATTGCAAAAAGGCTAAAATATAAGAGTATTGTTTTTTACGTTAATCCTCACTATACTTCAAAAACCTGTCCCGTATGCGGGAGTAAAATGGAGTCCCAAGAGGGACAGGTTGTAACATGCGAAAAATGTGGAGTTTTCAATAGGCAGTTTGTCGGCTCTTTTAATATCTTTAAAAGAGGAGTTAAATTAGTTAAAAAACTCTTAGGCGGAATCGGGGTACCCGTGACTGGGGTGGAGGTCGATGATTTACTCTCCAATGAACCCAGAGGAGAGTTGAGGCCAATGTCACCCAAGTCCATCGTGAGGGTTAATTTAAGCGGAAGCACTTTTATTCACATTTACTCCTAAATCCTCACGATGGACAGACCCCATGAAGTGGAATTACAAACAGAACCTCATCTTCAAAAAATATTGTCTTGTTAATTTCTTCAGATTTTTCTATTAAGCATTCAAATTTTTCCTTAATGGCATATAATTTTCCAGATGCTTCTGTCCTAAATAACATTTTACCCATTTTATCAAAAATTACCAAGTTTATTTCTAAAATCTCACTTAGCGGCATTAGGATACTATCTTTTCAATAAAATTTAACAAGTGTGTAATTTCTGACTCCCCATTTTCATCCAACAACATAAACTTTTAGAAAAATTTAATAACGTTAATATTCCAAATATTTTTGTCCAAGACTATAGTAAAAAAAATATGGCTATAAAAAACAACTAAAAGATCGTGTCTATAGTGTATTATCCTGTTGTCTGAATAAAAAATTAATTATATTATCCAATGTGTTCCTTAATATAGTTTAAAGACAAAGAGAGGTTGTCGAAAAATTATTTCATCAATGAATTTAAATATTACTCTCTAATACTAATAACTCTCATTAGTGTTAAAATATTATGAACGATTGCTACTGCTAAAGTAGCTCTACATCTACTTTCAGGTAGTTTTTCATTTAGAGTTAATCTAAATTTAGTTTTTAGCCCTCCAAATATCGCTTCTATTACCCCTCTAATTTTATACAGTTTCTTATCAAACAATTTTTTAACTTTCTTTCTGATTTTAGAAATACCGTAATCCCATTTAAACTCTTTTGTTTTAACTATTGGAATGAGGTCTATGGATAACAACTCTCTAAGTAAATCTTCATCATCGTAACCACCATCCAACAATATTATCGCACCTTTCACAAAATCTAAAGATTTTATCATTTTTAGTAAGTTTTTACTGTCTGAACTATATCCATTATCCCATTTTACCATAACAATCGAAATTAATCCATAATCTTTATAATAGCAAGCTAATACGTGCATTTTGTCAAAAACCCGATACTTTACCTTTTTTATTTCATTATTCACAACTCTGATTCTTTCACAATACACTCTTAATAAATGGACTCCAGTGGAATCAGCTATGTAAATTATAACCGATGATTTTAACGAATTAGCAATAATTAAGTGTAATCCAACGATTATTTTAGTTAAATCGCTTATTTTAATCCTCTGAAAAGCTTTTCCGTATGTGGAGCTATCTATATGCTTTTTATGTAAATAATCGGAAAGAGTTTCTAAATCTCTTAAACTAATTCTAAAAATGTGTTTTATTATTAGAGTAGCTATATATTCATTGTAACTTATAGCTAAAGGCCTTCCTACTTTGCGTTTTTCTTTATATGGAAGTAAAATATTTATAATAAATGAAACAAAATCATAAGTGTACTTAATATTGAATATCTTAAACCTCTTATCGTAGGCTTTCCAGTATCCTTTTCTTTTGGTTTTTCTGCCGCTCATAATTATTATTACTATTATTTATAGTATTCGTATTTTTCGACAACCTCTGATTATAAAATAAGTTTAAAAATTAACGGCAAAACTCTGGGTTTTGCTATATATTAATTCCGCACACGACTATAATCCCAAACAAAATATTTAAGGTATTGATATTATCAAATTTTCTAAGAGCTTATCTATTTATAAAATTATTCACATAAAAATTCTTGAAAACTTAAATATTGAAAAATCAGAAAATTGCAAAATCGAACTAAAAGTTAAAAAAAGCAATGAGAATCTTTCCATATATGGCTATTCTACAACGCACACGACTATATTTAACCGAAGCAAAGTGAAGAACTGTTTTGCTTAATTATGTAGGAAGGAAATAATTCTTTTTGATAAGCTTTTTCTAAAAGTTTCTTATAGAATTTCATCAATCATTTGAATTAATTCCTTAACTTTTGGATTTACAATGTAGTAGTAGTTCCAAGTTCCTTCTTTTTTTGCCTTTATAATACCTGCCTTTTTTAAGATATTTAAGTGGTGAGATATTGTGGGTTGTGGTTTCTTTAACTCATCAATAATTTTACATACGCACATACTCTCATTTTCAGTTAATAACTTCAAAATCATTAATCTTGTTGGGTCTGCAAATGCTTTAAATACCTCAGCCATAGCTTCGTATTTTCCATTGTCCATATTTTACCCTCCTTTATTTTTTGTAACTTTAATTTAATTTTTATAAGATTTAATCAAAGTTTAATCAATTTTAATTTCAATGTTTTTTGGTTTATCAACACCTTTTAGGGTTTCAATCATTGCTTTTATGGTGTTTTTTATTATTTTTGAGACGAATGGATTCGCAGGGATAATCTTCCCATTTACAACAATTTTTATACCACTGGACAAAACGCAGTCATTCCATTTCGCCTCTCCTTTAACAACAGCACTTACAAAAGATTTACAGTCATAACCACAGTGTTTACAATTTAAGTTGAACGATGGTACAGTAGCCTTTTCCAAAACGAGTTTTAATACATCCTCAACATCATAGTCGTAATCCTTTATAACCGTTATGGTGTGTTCGTCAATAAGTTCTAAACCTTCATTACCTTTAATCATAACTATTTTTGGTATATTTAATTTTGAGAGTTCTTCTTTGAACCCTTCAACAATAACAAAATCTTCATCTATTTTTGATAAAATTTCTTCAAGAGACAACTTATCTTTATAAAATGCAGTCCCTTTGTTTGTAGAAAAAACTGTTGTGTTTGAGAATTGCTTTAATTTATAAGAGTCCGTTCCTTCAGCGTCAACATCAATGTCTTTACATGTGTGTTTTATAACTGCTGCTTTAAATGGGAGTTTTTTTAAAAGTTCGCAGATAAGGGTTGTTTTTCCAGAATTTTTAGGACCTATAACTCCAATAATCCTCATGGTATCACATCTTATATTGAACATGATTATAATATAAGGTTCATATATTTAAATGTTATTATTGAGATTATAATCATTTGCGAAATTTTGATATTACACATTACGCAATAAATTTTAAATTAATAATGGCTTTTATTAAAATTATACCTAAGACATTAATTAAATACATTATTTAATCATTGATAAAATTAAGTTATTTTACGCAAATAGATATTATACTGGCGTTGAAACTATGATGTTATCTTTTGTCCTTAAAATTTTAACCCTTATGTTGTTTCCAATTAATTTATGTTCATTTTTACAATTTATTATTTGAACTATTCGGTTCTTTGCAACACCTATGACCTCTCCCTTAATCCTCCCATCCATAACAACATCTACATTAACAACCTCTCCCACCTTAAAAGGGCATGGGAGTTTCTTTCTTCTATGTGTTCCAAAATCACTTGGGTGGAGTTTTAATTTAACATCAATACCCTTTGCCCCATATTGGGCTTCATAATCCTTCAATAATTTGTAGAATTTTTTAAATTCCCAAATTTTCATCTTCTTTACCCTTCTACCAAACTGATAAATCAAACACAACTGAACTCCCAATATTGGGTCTTTTTTGTTAGTTATTGGGTTTATGACATTTTGCGGAATTCTTTGGTCTAACTCTATGGCGTAATCAATAACTTTCTTAACTTCCTCATCATTCACATTTGGCAATAGAATTGGGGCTATTAACAAGTGTATCTTTGAATTCTTTATATATTCGGCAATATCTAAAATCTTCTCAATATTGTAATCCTTTCTTCCAGCTAAGATTTTTGCCATCTTTTCATCTAATGCATTAATTGACAAATTAATCCTATGCAGCCCTGCTTCTTCCAACTCATCAATCATCTTGTATGTCAAACCTACTCCATTACTTTGCATCGATACAATACCTTTCCCTTCCTTATTTATTTCGCTTAGATTTTGAACTAAATCTGCCAAAGGGTAGTATAGGGTAGGCTCTCCCTGCCCATCTAAATGTGCCTCGATGAACTTGTTTCCCTTAAACTCAACAATCTTTTTATATTCTTCAACCAAATAATCAACATCAACATAGTAATCATTTTTTCTTGTTTTGGAATGTTTCCCTTCATCAACAGAACAGAATGGGCAGTTTATATTACACCCACTCAAGCCTCTAACTTGGATAATGTTTGTTCCCCTATCTATTAAACCAAATGCAGTGTGTCCTATGAGAGGAATTGGAGGAGCTATGTAGTATGTTCTTCTATTGGTTATCTTATTTACCAAATTTTGGGAAATACTAAGTGATATTAAATTTAATATCCCCCTTTTTATATTTTCTACTTTGAGTGGATGTTCGTTTATTATAATCTTGTCGTCCTCTATATCCACATTGTATGGAATTTCTACCTCGCACTCGTAATTTTTGTTAATTTCCAAAATTAATTTGTTATCTTTACTTTTCACGCCAGTAATCATCCTAAATGATGATAAATCAAGAATATTATTTTTTTCATTTAACTCCATAACATCACCAAAAAGGTTTAATGGTATTTATTATTATGTATTATGTTTAAAAAATATGAAAAATAAAAAAAGCAAAGAATGTTATTAGGTTGTTAGTTTTTTAAATGTTTTTAAATAATGTGGGTAGTGACTATTAATTTTATCGACTAATGGTTAATAACAGAATAAATCAAAAGTTCCAAATTAATTATAAATTCATATAAGATTTTAAATTTTTTGAGATTTTAATTTTTTTAAAGTAATTTCTAAAGGTGGTTTTTATGAAACCTAAAATTTTAGATGCTTCAGCGTTTATTCATGATTACAATCCTATTTTAGAGGAAGGGGAACATTATACAACATACGACATCATCAGTGAGGTTGAATCGCGGGCAGAAATTGTTAAGCAATCTCTAAATCTTGGAAAGTTAAAGGCCATGGAACCAAGTGTTAAGAATATATTAAAAGTAAAAGATATGGTTTCAAAAACTGGAGATGCTTTATCTGAGGCAGATATTGGCATTTTAGCATTGGCATTGGATTTAGATGGAGTTTTATATACTGATGATTATGGTATTCAAAATGTTGCGAGAAAACTTGGTGTTGAAGTGAGGTCAATAATTACAGAGGGTGTTAAAGAGGAGTTTATATGGAGAAAGGTTTGTAAAGGCTGTAAAAAAATGTACCCAATGGAACACGAGGAAGATGTCTGTGAGATTTGTGGAGGGATTTTGGAGAGAAAAATGGTCAAAGGCAGGTTAAGAAAAAAACATAAGGCTAAAAGAAAGAAAAAGAAAAAAATGTGGTAAGTTATGAAATATATAAGAGCAAAATCAAAGGAAGATTTGATAAAAAAGATAAAAGAAACTGAAATGGACGATAATGAGGTCTATATTAATCAGGAATTGAATAGAGACGTTGTAATTGAACTTTTAGAGAATTGGGAAATTGACAAAATATACCTTCCAAAATCAAAATATCAACGAACATCAAAGAAAATTATAAATGCGTTAAAAGAGATAGGCGTTGAAGTTAAAAGTATAGATGCAAAATGTGGAAGGCCTACAAACAAAGACGAACTCATTAAAAAATACATGGATAAGCATCCAAAGGAAATTGCTGAGATAACAAGTATTCCTTTAAAAACTGTTGAGTATCATTATTACAAATTAAGAAAAAAAAATAAAAAAAGAAAATAAAGAATAAAAGAAAAACAATTTGGTGTTTATATGGAGCCAATAGTAATCTTTGTAAATCCAAAATATAGTGGAAATGTAGGAGCAATTGCAAGAAATATGAAAAATTTTGGAGTTAAGGAATTGAGGATTGTTGGAAATAGAGATATTTTAGATAAAGAAGCATACATCAGGGCAGTTCATGCAAAAGACATCTTAGACAATGCAAAATTTTACAACAGTTTAAAGGATGCGATAGAAGATATTGATTTTGTTGTAGCGACATCTGGTGCAATTGGTGGAGATAGGAATTTGAAGAGAGTTCCAATTACACCAAGAGAATTTGCAAAGAGGAGTTTGGAAATTGAAGGAAAAGTAGGAATTGTTTTTGGTAGGGAAGATGATGGTTTAACTAATGAAGAATTGGAGTTGTGTGATTTGTTGGTTTCTATTCCAACATCAGAGGAATACCCTATAATGAATGTGTCCCATGCTGTTGCTGTAATTCTGTATGAACTTTATGTTACAAGGGTTGAACATGAAAAAGAAATCCCATATAATGTTAAAATGAGAGTGGCATCAAAATTGGAAAAGGAGATACTAATTAAGTTATTTAATGAATTCGTAGATAAATCAAATATTCCAGATTATAGGAAAGATTTATGCAAAGTCATCTTTAAAAGGATTATAAGTAGGGCATTCATAAGTGGAAAAGAAGCAAACACGTTAATGTGTGTTTTTAGGGATAAATTGAAAAAGGATTAAATCCTATTATAGTCGTGTGCGTTAGAAAATTTGGCAAAATCCTTTGGATTTTGCCGTATAATTCGGAAAGAAACCTTTAAAAAAGGTTTCATCCAAATCGGATGCACTGCCTCGCTACGCTCGGCAGTGCCTCTTTTGGCAAAACCTTTAGGTTTTGCCGTATAATTTGGTAAATTTTTAAGGATTAATGTGTTATTTCAAATTTTAAGAAAGGATAAAGGTTATTTGAAAATTCATTGATATATAAATAAGTTTAAAAATTAATGGCAAAACCCAAAGGGTTTTGCCGTATATCCTTATTTTTTAACTCACTCTTAATCACTTTTATAATATAATATAGTCGTTTGTGTTATAAATGATCATAACCAAATGTTATGGGAGTATAAGCACTACCAAATTTAAGGACGCCATATCTTTTTGAAATTTATAGAATAATATAAAATAAATTACAAAATCCGCAAACGACTAATTTCTTAAAATTAAAATTTTGGATCTATCTATTTCTGGTATAAAATAATTTTAATAATGATACAATCTTCCACAAAAAGAATAAATGGTGATATTATGAAGATTAGGGGTAGAGCTCATGTTTTTGGGGATGATGTTGATACTGACGCAATCATTCCAGGGCCATATTTAAGAACTACAGATGTTTATGAACTTGCTTCCCACTGTATGGCTGGGATTGATGAGGATTTTCCGAAGAAGGTTAAAGAGGGGGATGTTATTGTTGCTGGGGAGAATTTTGGTTGTGGTTCGAGTAGGGAGCAAGCACCAATAGCAATAAAATATTGCGGAATAAAAGCAGTTATAGCAGAGAGTTTTGCAAGAATCTTTTACAGGAATGCAATAAACATTGGGTTAATTCCAATAGTTTGTAAGGGTATTACCAAACACGTTAAAGATGGGGACGTTATTGAAGTTGACTTGGAAAATGAGAAGATTATAATAAACGATAAAATCACCCTAAACTGCGAAACACCAAAAGGCATAGAAAGAGAAATCTTAGAAGCGGGAGGATTAACCAACTATATCAAAAAACAACAAAATTTAAAAAAGGTCGCATCAAATTAACCAAACAATTAAATTGAGAATTAATAAAAAATATCAATAATTAAACAATTAAAACTAAATCGTTCAAAAAACTCTTTTAGGATGTCCATAATTTGAAACTCAAATAATTTATTTTTCAAAACAGAATTGAAATGAGATAATTTAATGTCAAGGTTAGCAATGCAACCTTAAAAAGGTTGAGCAAAAATTACAGTTTAGTTGAATAATTTATGATTATTCAGCTTCCCTGCAACTACAGTTGCAGTGGATGCAGCCCGAACCTTACGGTTTGGTTGCATCCAAATGGTATGGATGCCAAGTAAAGCGAGATGTCTCTCTGGTTATAAAATATAATGAGGTGATTAAATGTCAAGATTAGCAATTATTGATTACGACAGATGTCAGCCAAAGAAATGTGCAATGGAATGCATCAAATACTGCCCGGGCGTAAGGATGGGGGAAGAGACCATTGTAATGGATGAAAGCTTAGGAAAGCCAGTAATATCAGAGGAACTTTGTAGTGGTTGTGGAATCTGCACTAAGAGATGTCCATTTAACGCCATATCCATCATCGGTTTACCGGAGGAATTGAGTGAGGATAAGATAGTGCACTCTTATGGGAAAAATAGATTTAGATTGTATGGTTTAGTTGTTCCAAGAGAAGGAGTTGTCGGTATTTTGGGGCCTAACGGTGTTGGGAAATCTACGATTTTGAGGATATTGAGTGGGGAGTTAATACCAAATTTAGGCAAATTGGATGAAGAACCATCTTATGACAAGGTTATAAAGCACTTTGCAGGGACAGAGTTGCAGAACTACTTTGAAAAATTAAAAAATAAGGAGATTAAGGTTATTCACAAAGTCCAGTATGTGGATGTTTTGCCAAAGGTTGTTAAAGGGAAGGTTATTGATATCTTAAAGAGGATTGATGAAAAGGAGAAGTTGGATGAGATTATAGAAAAACTTGATTTAAAGAATATTTTGGATAGGGAATTGAGCCAGTTGAGTGGTGGAGAATTGCAGAGAGTTGCTATTGCCGCTGCATGTTTGAGGAAGGGAGATGTCTATTACTTTGACGAGCCAACATCATGGCTTGATGTTAAGCAGAGGTTCAATGCTGCAAGAACAATAAGGGAATTAGATGGACATGTTGTTGTTGTAGAGCATGATTTGATTGTTTTGGATTATTTATCTGACTATATACACATTGTCTATGGGGTTCCTTCTGCTTATGGTATTGTTTCCCATCCAAGGGGAGTTAGAGTTGGAATTAATGCATATTTAGATGGGCATTTGAAGGAGGAGAACATAAAGTTTAGAAAAGAGCCAATAAAGTTTGAGAAAAGGCCACCATTAGATACATCTAACAGGCCTCTATTGCTGAAATATTCAAAAATGTCAAAGGCATTGGATGGCTTTAAGTTGGAAGTTGAAGGTGGAGAAATTTATAAAGGGGAAGTCATTGGTATTTTAGGGCCTAATGGCATAGGAAAGACAACATTTGTTAAGTTGTTGGCAAAGATTATTGAGCCAGATGAAGGAAATGTTGAGGGAGATATTAAGATATCCTACAAGCCACAATACATAACCCCCGACTATGATGGAACAGTTGAGGAGCTTTTATCATCAATAACGAACATAAACTCATCCTACTACAAATCAGAGATAATTAAGCCATTACAACTGGAGAAATTGTTGGATATGAACGTTAAAGATTTGTCTGGTGGGGAATTGCAGAGGGTTGCTATTGCGGCATGTTTGAGCAAAGATGCAGATGTTTATTTAATTGACGAGCCATCAGCATTCTTGGATGTTGAGCAAAGGTTGAGCGTATCCAAAGTTATAAGGAGAATGGCGGATGAGAAGGAAGCGGCAATGTTTGTCGTTGACCATGACATATTATTCCAAGATTACATATCAGATAGATTCATAGTATTCAGTGGAGAACCAGGAAGATACGGAAAAGGTTCATCACCAATGAATAAGAGAGATGGGGCAAATATCTTCCTAAAAGAGATGGGAATAACATTCAGAAGAGACCCGGATACAGGAAGGCCAAGGGCAAATAAGGAAGGAAGTCAAAGAGATTTATACCAAAAAGAAATTGGAGAGTACTACTATGTTGATGAATAAAAATAAAAAAGACAAGTTTAAATTTATGAAAAATATTTATATCATATAAGAACCCAAAAGTAATTAATTTGCTTTTCGATAAATTTTTATGCTCAATATTTATTTAATAGTTTTTGTATAGTTTTGTGTGGAAATTTAATGTAATAAAAATTTAAACAAAGGTTTTGGTATGATTATCATTTTTAAACGCACATAAGCACAAATCTTAACAAAAATGGTGATTGCATGATTGTTGAAAGAGTTCAGGAGTATTTGGAAAAAATTGAAAAAATGAAGGATATCAATGCATACATTGAAGTTAACAAAGAGAGAGTCTTAAAAGAGGCAGAAGAATTAGAAAAAAATGAAAAATTAAAAGATAAACCATTATACGGTAAAATTATTGCAGTTAAGGCCAATATCAACGTTAAGGGCTATACTATCTCATGTGCATCAAAAACACTTGAAAATTATATAGCCCCTTATGATGCAACAGTCATTAAAAAGTTAAAGGCAAATGGGGCCTTAATAATTGGAATGACAAATATGGATGAATTTGCATGTGGAAGTAGTGGAGAAACATCATATTACGGCCCAACAAAAAACCCAAAGGCAGAAGATAGAATCCCAGGGGGAAGTAGTTCAGGAAGTGCTGCCGCTGTTGCCGCTGACCTCTGTGACATGGCACTTGGAAGCGATACTGGGGGAAGTATTAGAAATCCTGCCTCACATTGTGGAGTTGTTGGATTTAAGCCATCTTATGGAGTTGTTAGTAGGCAGGGGCTTTGTGATTTAGCAATGAGTTTTGATCAAATAGGGCCTATAACAAAGAACGCTGAAGATGCCTTATTATTAACAAATATAATAAAAGGGAAAGATCCAAGTGATTCAACAACAGTAGAAACACCAAAATTTGAAAAGGAAGATATCAGCAACTACAAGGTTGGTGTCGTTAAGGAATTTATGGAAGTTGCCGATGATAAGATTAGGGATAAGATAGAGAAAGGCATTGAAGTATTTGGAGATTTGGGTTGCGAAATCGTTGAGTTGAGTTATAAGTATGTTGATTTAGCATTGCCAACCTACTACTTAATTAACTATGTGGAGTTTTTCTCTGCAACAAGAAAGTATGATGGGAGAAGGTATGGTTACAGAATAGAAGAAGTTTGTGGAGAAGAGGTTTTGAGGAGAATATTGATTGGAAAACACATCAGTGAAAAAGAATACAGTGGTAAATACTACAAAAGAGCACTGCAAGCAAGAAATGTTATGAGAAAGGAGATGATGAGAATCCTCAAAGATGTTGATGTTATAGTTGGCCCAACAGTTCCAAAATTACCACACAAATTAGGAGAAAAATTGAGTCCAATGGAAATGTATGCTTACGATGTTTTAACAGTCCCAACAAACATCTGTGGAATCTGTGCTGGAGTTGTGCCATGCGGGGATGTAAATGGTATTCCAGTTGGATTGCAAATTCAGGCAAAGCCATTTGAAGACCAAAAAGTATTAAGTGCGATGATTGCATTTGAGAAGGCATTATAAACTATAATTTTTCTTTTTGTTATTGGGGTGATGTAAATGTTTAAAAAAGTTATAATTAACTCATTTAGGAGTATAAATAATCTTGAAATTGATGATTTAAAAAAAGTTAATTTATTTGTTGGTAAAAACAATTGCGGTAAGACATCAGTTCTTGAAGGGATTTATTTACTAAGTAATCCTATGTCGATTTTAAATTTAGTTAATATTAGAAATTTTAGGAAAATGTATATAGATTCAGAAGTTTTTAACAACGCATTATTGACAATTTTTAATAATATGGATACTGACATTCCAGTTAAGATTGAAGGTTTTATAAATTCATATAAGAAAAAAGAACTTACTATAAATTACATAGATGAAAGTAAGATTAGATACGATGAGAATATTGGTGGTTTTCCAATTGGAGGATTACATTTAAATTACATAACATTTGAAGGTTCTAATATAACCGATGAAAAATGTTATGAAGTGTCTATTTGGGAAAGGGGAGAAAGATTAAAAAATAAGATTGTAATTAAAGAAAATAATAGTATAGAATCTGTTGTTCCTTTTCCTGTGGGAGTTAGAATTTCTCAAATAGCTAGCTTAACAAAAGAACAAAAATCAGTATATTTATCACCAAAGATGGATATGAATGATATAGCAGGGTGGTTAAATAAACTTCAAATTTCAAAAGAAATTGGCGAAATAATAGAAATATTACAAGAAATAGAACCATCTATAAAAGATTTGAGAATTGGGGCAGACGGCATTATATATTGTGATGTAGGTGTTAAAAAACTTATACCAATAAATGTAATGGGTGATGGAATTCTAAAATTATTGATTATTTTATCAGCAATATATAATGCAAAGGGTGGGTTCGTATTTATCGATGAAATAGAAAATGGTTTGCATTATTCGTCATTAGAAATTTTATGGAAGGGGATTTTTGAAGCATCAAAGAAATTTAACGTTCAGATATTTGCAACAACACATTCATGGGAATGTATAGAAGCATTTAGCAATGTTCATGAGAATGATGCAGAAGAAGGGGTTGATATAAGGTTGTATAGAATAGAGAGATATGAAAATGAGTTGAAAGCTATTGATTATGATAGAGAAACAATTAAAGAAGCGATTAAAATGAAGTGGGAGATGAGGTAATGGAGAAAATAACGAAAGGAAAGATACTTATTGTTGAAGGGGAAGACGAAAAAAGATTTTTCAAAGAATTTTTAAATTTTTTAGGTATATCCGATGTTCAAATTTTAAAATACGATGGAAAAAATAACCTTAAAAACAGATTGAAAGTTTGGGTCAGAGATTCTAATTTTAGAAATGTGAATATTTTTGGAATTATTATTGATGCAGATAACAATTCACACACATCTTTTCAAAGTGTTTGTGATATTCTAAGAAATGTGGGTTTAAAGCCACCACAAAAAATGTATGTTTTTTCTGATGGATATCCAAGAATTGGGGTTTATATCATGCCAGGTAATTTTGAAAATGGAATGTTAGAAGATTTGTGTATAAGGACTGTTAAAAATTGTCCTTTAATTCAGTGTGTTGATAACTTAATTGAGTGTGCTAAAAATTTATATAATAATGGCTCTGTTAAGAGGTTCTTTGAAAGTTATGAGTACTTTAAGCAGAGAGGATTTTACAGAAACAATTTTTCGAATTCCAATGGGATAATTAGAAATATCGCAAAAGCAAAAGCGTTAGCATATTTATCAATTATGCCAGAGATTGTTTATTCTGTTGGTGTTGGAGCAGAAAAAGGTTATTGGAACTTTGAATCAGAAGAACTTAATGAATTAAGAAGATTTTTAGAATATTTTAGATAAAACTATTTTTTACATTCAACAACAAAAAGGAAAACTTTATATATTCTTTGTTCTATATTACGAACAATAATAACAAAATGTGTGATATAATGAACAACAACATCTCAAAAATTATTGGAGAGAAGATATCAAAATTAAGAAAAGAGAAAAGAATATCATTATCCAAACTTGCAGAACTTGCTAAAATCTCAAAATCAACGTTATCAAGCATAGAATCTGGAAATGCAAATCCAACAATTTCAACGCTATGGGCAATAGCAGATGCATTAAATGTTTCTTTTGGAGAGTTACTACCAAAAGAATTTAATGAAGTCGATGAATTTGGGATAACTATTAAACTAATAGAGCAATCAGAAGGAAAACCAAAAATTGAGGTTTATTTAATGAAATTAAAGCCAAATAGTGTTAGAGAAGCAAAACCGCACAAAAAAGGAGTTATTGAGAAAGTTTTGGTTATTAAGGGAAAGATGGTTGTTGGCTCTAAAAGTTCTCCAAAATGTTTGAAGGTTGGGGAAGAGATTGAATTTTGTGGAGATGTTCCACATATCTATAAGGCATTGGATGAGGAGGTTTCAGCAATTGTTGTGGTGATTTATCCTCCAATGGAAATTGTGAAAATTAAAAGTTTATTTTAGGTTGGGAATATGTTTAAAAGAGGGTTAATTGGGAGTTTTCCAATTGCTATTGGTTATTTACCAGTTGCCATTACTTTTGGTGTCTCTGCATTGGCTTTGGGGTTTAGTAAGGTTGAGATATTGCTCATGTCATGCTTAATATTCGCAGGGGCGAGTCAGTTTGCTTTAATTTCTCTATTACCTTATTCAGTTATTGATGCGGTATCTGTTGCCTTAATTTTAAACTTAAGACATATAATTTATGGCTATCTCATTTCCCAGAAGTTTGAGTTAAAAAAGCAGTTTATAACTGCATTTGGGTTGACAGATGAGGTTTTTGCCTCTTCCATAGTCTCAAAGGAAAAGGATGAAAAATATATATTAGGTTTGGAGGTTGGGAGTTATTTGTCATGGATTTTGGGGACATTGGTGGGAATTTTTGGAGGAGATATTTTATTATCCAATGAAATTATCGCCCCTTCTTTGTTATTTTCATTAACGGCATTGTATTTCATCTTATTAATCCCAAATATTAAAAAATTAGGTTCATCGGCAATAGTTGGAGGAGTTGTTGCATTGGTGTTTTATTATTTTGGTTATCCATCAATTGGTATATTGGTTGCGGGCATTTTAAGCCCGTTGGTAGTGTTAAAAATAAAATAAGATTTGGGATAACATGAAACATTATTTAGCAATATTGGTTGTCTCAATTGGGACATATTTAATGAGATTGTTGCCAATAATATTTAATAAAAGATTTAAAAAATTAAAAGGTGTTAATGAATTTTTTGCCTATTCATCATCTGCCATTATTTCTGCACTTTTTGTTACTTCGTTAGTGTCTTTTCCAATTAAGTTGGAAAGTTTAAGTATAAGTATAATTGCTTTAATATTTGTATTCCTATCATATAAAAAATGGGAAAATTTTGGAATTTCAATATTAATTGGAGTGATTGTTCATTTAATACTAAATGTAATTTTGAGGTGAAATGTTGAGAGAATTTATTTTTAAGGCAAATAAAACAATAACCTCCTCAAACATAAATTTAAAAGACCTTCCAGGAAGTTGTGGGAGGTTAGATTTGGTTTGTAGATGTGTAAGTAGCGCGTTCTTTTTGTCCCATGACATTAGGAGAGATGTTATTTTCTATGCCGTTTTTTATGGAGAGCCAAATCCACCAGTGGCATTGAAGTTTGTTGGAAATGAATTAAAAAAAGTTTCCCCAGATGAGAGAAATATAGCCATATTTATAAAAAAGGCACTAAAAAAATTTGAAGAAACCCCCGAAAATAAAAAAACTGAATGGACAGAGTCCACACCAGGAATTTATGTTGCTAAAAAAGAGTTTAGAGATATCATTTTGGAGAAAAAGAATGAAGGAAAAAGAATTTTATATTTGCATAAAGAGGGAAAAGATTTTGAAAATGTTAAGATTAACGAAAATGAAGACGTTATGTTTGTTTTGGGGGATCATATTGGTATTGGGGAAGAGGATGAGAAATTTTTGGAAGATATCGGAGCAGAAAAGGTCTCTTTATCTCCATTGGAACTGCATGCAGACCACTGCATAGTTATAGTTCATAACATTTTAGATAAAAGATTTAAAAAATAATTTTTAAATTTATTGCATTATATTTTTTAATTTTAAGAATATACGTAAGTTCTATTTATGATCTATACAGAATTTAAGGTTATTTATGCATTTTATCCTTCATTAAAAATTTGATAAGGTAATTCCAAATTTTAACGTATATTATGCACCAAATTCCTCTTTTTTCCTGATTTTTTTAAGAACCATATAGAGTAAAATTAAAACCACTATTACTCCAAAGATATAATAAACCAATAAATTATTTGATTTTTCTACTTTTTTTGGATATACAACCAACTTTTTAATAACTTTATATTCATTGTGATAATCATCAAAGTAAGATAACAAGGTTGTTATTTCTGTGGTTTTATTTATTGCCTTATCTGTTGTAAAGGAAACTACTTCATAGTCATCTTCATCCAAATCTCCAATATAATTAACATTTCTATCTAATTTTAATCCTTTAATTGTCAAAACACAATGTCTTAAAGGGATTGATCCTCTATTTGCCACGCCTATATCAATCTCATATTTTCCATCAACATATTTACATCCATCAAGATATATGAAGATACTGTTGTTGTATGGTTTAATTGTAACTCTTATGTTTATTGGTATTGTTGTGTTATATAAAACCCCATCCTCTCCAATCCAAAAAATTGATACATATATTGGATATACTCCATCTTTAATATCATTTTTTGCATATATTTTGGTAAAAATTCCCACACTTCCTTTAGGGTAGATGGTTCCTAAGTAGAATTGTGTTGGTCCTACAACATCAACATTCTCATTCCCTACCAACCTAACAGATGTATCCTTTGCAATGCCCGTACCCATGTTTTTTATGATGATTTTGATATCTTTTAATTTTGATTGGGTTATTGAATAATTATCCAAGAAAACCTCAAAGTTGGCAACACCATAAACTGGAAGGTAATAGATTTTTGATATATTTATTTTGTTTATTATTTCTTTTTTGTCATATTCAGTTGCCACAACATTTACACATATCTTATAATCCTGAGAACATGCGTTTTCATCCACATGAAGCCTAAAATGTACTATATCACTCTCTCCAGAGTTTAGATGTGAGATTTTAGCAACACCTTTTGTTGGATTAACTTGCTTTATCTCAAATGGATAATAGGGTTTTATAGTAACAGTTATATCCTTTAAGTTGTAGTCATAGTCATTTGTTATTTTAAACCACACATCTACATCATCCCCAGGATGAATGACATTTGGGTATTTGTCTGTGGGAGTTGATCTATCAACCCTATACTGCGGGTTATCTATTGTTAATGCGTAGGTATTTGCAACAAATATGGCAATCATTAAAATAAAGAATATCTTTTTTAACATAACTTCACCCACATATATGATATTTATTATTACAATTTCAAACTATTATAAATATATAATTATTCTACAATCTCTACACTAACCAGATATGCGGGGTCTGTCCATCGTGAGGATTTAGGAGTAAATGTGAATAAAAGTGCTTCCGCTTAAATTAACCCTCACGATGAACTTGGGTGACATCGGTCTCAACTCTCCTCTGGGTTCATTGGAGAGTAAATCATCGACCTCCACCCCAGCCACGGACATAAAAACCTAACGGTTTTTAAGTTCCCGTCGCTTCGCTCCGGGAGAACCCCAACTCCGCCTAAGAGTTTTTTAACTAATTTAACTCCTCTTTTAAAGATATTAAAAGAGCCGACGAACTGCCTATTGAAAACTCCACATTTTTCACATTTTACAACCTGTCCCTCTTGGGACTCCATTTTACTCCCGCATATAGGACAGGTTTTTGAAGTATAGTGAGGATTAACGTAAAAAACAATACTCTTATACTCTAACTTTTTCGCTATCTCTCTCCAACTCGTTCTATCTAAATCTCTGTTAAAGTTCGAATTTTTATACATATTGGGCTTATCCAAATCCTCAAAGATAAAAATTGCATCTGGGAAAAGCTTTGACAATTGGGAGGTTAATTTGTTAATAAAATCTTCAACTCGATTTTTTCTCCTATTATAATACTTTTTTAGCAAGATACTGATTCTTTTTGGGGCTTTTTTATAAATCGACTTTAACTTATCGATAATAACATCATAAACATTCTTTATTCTACGCAGTTCAGATAAATCAATTCTAATCCACCCTTCTTCTGGATGGAATAAATCTAAGGATTTTAGATTGCTATCTACACCGATAACGACTTTTTTATCAAATATATTTAAAGGTTTTTTAAAGGTTATTAATGCTTCACTGTCTTTTAATATTATCTCTCCAATGTCAAAACCTTTAATTTTTTCGAAAAACCATTCATTTTTAATATCTAAGATTAAATACTCTCTCCTCGCTTTTATCGTTATCCTTATCGTTCCATTTTCTTTATCGTATTTTATTAGGGTATTTTTAACTCTAACAAAAGGTCTTTTAAATGTCGGTTTATTTCTTTTTCTTTTACCATCTAAATAATTCGATTTCCAACTCTCTATTGTTGAATAAGCCACTTTAATAGCTCCATCAACATAATGAGAAGCAAAATTCCATCCATTTAGTAAATAATTTCTTAGTTCTCTTTTGAAATCCTTATCTTTTGGAATTTCTGGGATTAATCGGGTGGTTGTGTAGTATTTGTATTTATTTTTAGATTTAAATCGATGTTTAACTTGTTTTTCTTTCCAGTTGATATTTTCCCAGATAATATCAACTGCTTTCTGAGAGGTACTCATAAATCCATCTAACAAGTTTTTTAAATCGTAATTATGTTTAATCTTGTAAGTTAATACGATTTCGGATGGAAGTTTGTTTTTATTTTGCATTATTCTCGCCCACAATTTCTTTAACTGTCTTTATAAGTTTTTTATATTTGTGGGAACGCATTCCGTATAATTTTCTTGCGAAATAGGAGATAATGGTTATTAAATCTTCTACTAACTCTTCTTGTGGAGCCTTACATTTCTTATTAATAACGATTACCTCCGTTCCGTAAGATTTAAAGAATTCTTTTAATGTTTCAAAGCCAAATCTTGTCAATCTATCTGGATAGGCAATTATTACTTTCTCAACCTCCCGGTTTATAACCATTTTTAAAAGTTTTCTGTAGTTTTTTCTTTTTTCGCTTAATCCACTACCAACATCTTTTAATATCTCTATATTCCAGTCCCTATCTTTTGCGTATGATTTTATCGCGTCTATTTGCCTTTCTAAATCGTCTTTTTGTGTGTTAGATGAAACCCTTGCATAGCCGATAATTTTTCTTTGTTCTTTATCTTTAATTCCTAATATTCGTTTTATTTCACTCTCTGGAACCCTCCTCTTTCCCCCCACAGTTCTAACACACTTTATCTTTCCCTCTCTATCCCATCTTTGCAGTGTTTTTATATGAACTCCTAACAATTCACAAGCTTCCTTCATCGTATATAGTCTTTCTAAACTCATACTTACTCACCAATAATAACTAACACTCATCCAATATATAACAGTTTCGGAAGGCAAAACCTAAAAAAAAGGTTTTACCAAAATATGTTAAATCTTTAAGATCTTGCTAAAAGAAACAACAATAAAAAAACATTAAAGGGCGGATTTGTTAAAAATATTAAATGCTTGCCAATTTTGTATTTTTTATTAGTTGATATGTGGTTATGTTGTTTTTGATTAGATGATGTTATATCTTCTTTAAGCATAAATTGAGTATATACTTATTTAGTTTAAAAAGTATAAACTATAACACATCTGGTGGAGATAATGAAATTTATTGACATCATTGCATTTGCTGGAAAAAATTTGACAAAAAAGAAAACCCAAAGTATATTGACAATAATTGGTATTGTTATAGGAATAACAGCTATGGTTAGCCTAATCTCATTGGGCTATGGTGTCCAAAATTACATCCAAGAAGAAACATCAAAATTAGGAGCAAACAAAATACAGATACTTCCAATAAAACATTTTGGAGTTCCACCAATGCACTATTTTAAATATAAAGATGTTAAAGCAGTTATGGATGTTAAAGGTGTGGATAAGGTTTTGTATGGTTGGTATGGTGGGATGAATGTTAAATTTGGTAGGGAAGAGAGATTTGCAAACCTATTTTATGCTGAACCTTCGGCATTAAAGTCAGTTTATGAGGATGTTGGAGGTTATGGTATTGAGAAAGGTAGATGGTTATCAGATGGAGATAAGTATAAATGTGTTGTTGGTTATGGTGTGGCAAATAATCTATTTAGTAAAAAATTAAAGGTTGGGGATAGGATTGTTATAAATGGTAAGAGGTTTAGAATTGTTGGAATTATGAATCAGGTTGGTAATCCTCAAGATGATAATATAATAATAATTCCACTAAAAGTTGGTGAAGAATTGCTAAACAAAAAGGGAGAGTATAACTATATGATGGTAAAGGTGAAAAAAGGAGAAGATGTAAAAAAAGTTGTAGAAGATATAAAAAATGCATTAAAAAAATCCATAGGAAATGATGATTTTAGTGTCTTGACATCAGACCAACTTGCCAAATCCTTAGGGGGAATATTGGATGTGCTAACTTTATTTGTGGTTGGGATTGCAGGGATATCTCTATTGGTTGGTGCTGTTGGAATATCAAACACCATGTATATGAGCATACTTGAAAGAAGGAAAGACATTGGTATCTTAAAGGCCCTTGGAGCAGAAACTACAACAATCTTAGCAATATTTATGGTGGAATCTGGATTTTTAGGTTTATTTGGGGGAATAATAGGGTTGGTTATTGGATTAATTATAGCCAAAATCATAGAAATTGCTGCTAAGAATATGGGTTATGGAATGGTTAAGGCTTGGATATCATGGGAGTTGATTGTTGGGGTTTTATTGTTTTCATTTATTGTTGGGATTGTTAGTGGATTTTTCCCTGCAAGAAAAGGGGCAAAATTAGATCCTATAGAAACATTAAGGGGTCCATGATGTCATTTATTGAGGCAGAGAATATATGGAAATCTTATGGAAAAGGAGAGGCTAAGACAGTAGTTTTAAAGGGCATTAATTTAAAGATAGAAGAGGGTGAGTTTGTAGCAATAATAGGTCCAAGTGGTTGTGGTAAATCTACTTTATTAAATATCTTGGGATTGTTAGATACTCCAGATAAAGGAAATCTATACATAAACAACAAAAAAACTACAAGAATGAGTGAAAATGAGAGAGCCAGATTTAGAAGGAAGATAAGTGGTTTTATATTTCAACAGTTTTATTTAATAAATTCACTAACTGCCTTAGAAAATGTGGAACTTCCAATGATGCTTGAAGGATACAGCAAGAATTATAGAAAAAGAAGGGCAAAACAACTACTTGAATCTGTTGATTTAGGTGACAGGTTGTATTATTATCCTTATCAGTTAAGTGGTGGGCAGCAGCAAAGAGTTGCCATAGCAAGGGCTTTAGCCAATAATCCAAAAATAATATTTGCTGATGAACCAACAGGAAACTTAGATAGTAAAAGAAGCCAGCAGATAATGGATATATTAAAAAATCTCCATGATGAAGGAATAACAATAGTAATGGTTACTCATGAGTTGGAATATACAAAATATGCTACAAAAATTGTAAAAATGAAGGATGGTATGATTGTGGATATCTTGGGATAAAATCAGCCATTGTGGGATGGAAGTAGAACAAATACTTTATCCCCCTCTCTAACAACATGATTCAACTTTACTCCAACATTTTCTCCTTTCCTACCAATTTCAACATTTTTATGGTTTATTTGCATTGATTTTACAACCTCCTCCACACAACCTGTGGTTTTACCAATGATTAGAATCGTGTCTCCAACTCTCAAATCATTTATAAGTTTAATCTCCGCAACTCCAATCTTCTTGTAGTAATTCACTACTCTTCCAACTTCAATTTTTTTGTATTTGGAAATATTGCCTTCCTTTTCATATTGGAAATCGTGAGATTTGTTAATATCTCTGAAATAGAACCCAGTATCATAACCCCTATTATATACCTTTTCAAGTTCCTTTTTAAAATAAGGTAATTTTTCTTTGTATGTTCCATCTAAAACAGAATCTATTGCTTCTCTATAAATCTTTGTTACTCTCATAACATAATCAGCATTCTTTGCTCTCCCTTCAATCTTAAAGCAATCTAAAACTTCCATAAGTTGAGGGATGTACTCAATCATACACAAGTCCTTTGGTGATAAAAGATACTTGCCCTCACAAACAACTTCATGAGTTCCATCAACATGCTCATTTATGAGTTTCCACTTTCTCCTACATGGCTGCAAACAATCCCCACAATTTGCGTGTCTATTGAATAGATAAGAACTTAAAAAACATCTCCCACTTACAGCAACACACAACGCCCCATGAACAAACCCTTCCAACTCCAAATTAATGCCATCCTTCCTTAAATTTTCCCTAATTTCCTTAATTTGGTTTAATGTAAGTTCTCTTGATAAAATAACTCTCTTTGCAAATTTTGAGTAAAACTTTGCTGCCAATGAATTTGTTATATTGCACTGAACGCTTGCATGAACCTTTAAACCATACTCTCTCGCTAATTGCATCGCTCCCAAATCACTAACGATTACAGCATCAACCTCAACACTATTTGCAAAATCAAAAATCTCCTCCAATTTCTTTAAGTCATTTTCATAAATTACGGTGTTCGTGCATAGATAGAGTTTTTTATTATTGTCATGTGCAAATTTAACTCCTTCTTTTAACTCATCTCTTTCAAAGTTCTTAGCAGTTATTCTCATATTCAAATCTTTCAATCCACAATATACTGCATCTGCCCCATTCTTTATTGCCGCTGTTAAACATGCCAAATCCCTTGCAGGTGATAGAAGTTCAACCATAATCTCACCAAATTAACTTTAAATCTTAAAAATTTTAAATTGTCTTTAACTATAAAAAATATAGTCGTTTTTGGAATTCTTTGCACTTATTCTATCACGATAAAATTTCAAAAGAACAATAAATAATTTGTAAATTTCATTAGATAATTATGACTCCACTCATAACACAAACGACTATAAATACTAAAAAAGTGATATTGTTATATTAATAGTTTCAAGTCATCTATTTTTAATAACTTTTTTTAATAACTTTAATAACATTGCTCTATAAAAAATCCACAAAATTTTAAAGTAATCAAAGTATTTAAATTTTGTTGTATTTTAATTTTTAATTACATAAAAAACGTGATAGCATGGAAGAGGTTAAATGTGAAATGTGTCTCCATACAAGCAAAACAAGAAAGATATACGATTACGAAGGAAAAAAGTTATGCAAAGAGTGCATAGTAACTTTAAAATATCCAAGGGATTTTGAAAAAATGAAAAAGGAAGTTGAAGAGTTCTTAAGCAAAAAAAGAATAAACAAAAGATACCACTGCATCGTTGCCCTCTCTGGAGGAAAGGACAGTGTTGTGGCATTGTATTTGGCTAAAGAAAAATTCAATTTAAATCCTCTCTGCGTCACAGTAGATAACAAATACCTTGCAAAAGAAGCAATAGAAAATTGCTACAATGTAACAAGACATTTGGGAGTTGACTGGATTGTATTACAGAGAGATTACACCAAATTATTTGAAGAGGCATTGAACAAAGGAGAATCCCCATGTAGGAAATGTTCTGAGTGGAATATGAGAGAAATTTGGAGGATTGCAAAACTTATGGACATTGATGTTATTATAACAGGTCATGAACTTCCATTTGGAACCACTGCAATTAGGGAAATGAAGGAAGGAATAAAAATGGTTAGGTTGTTGGCTCCCTACAGATTAACAGAAGAAGAAAGGTATAATATATTAAAAAAACTTCCATGGAAAAAACCAAATTTAGGAGGTTATACAACAAACTGTTTGGTATTGGGCGTTGCATTGGAAAGATTTTATAAAAAATACGGGTTTAGTTTTGAGTTTGATAGAATATCCGCAATGGTGAGGTTTGGTTTAATAAGTAGAGAAAAAGCCATGAAGGCATTAGAATGTCCAAAAGTTCCAAAAGAAGTTTATGAAGAGTTAAAAAGAAGAGGACTAAAAATTAATTTTGAGGGAGATGATGAAAGTTAGATTTAAGATGAATATTCCTTCAAAGGAAGAAATCTGTGAGAGTTTAAAAGTAGATAACACCAGTGAGGGCATTATAATAAAAGTAAACTGCAAACAAAATAACATGGAGGTTTATATTGAAACACATTCAATTGGCTCATTAAAAAATGCCTTAGATGACTTATTTGTCAATTATAGCATGGGAGAAAGCATAGTAAAAATTGCAAGGGATTAAAAACTCTCAAAGTATTCTTTATTTTACAAATGTCCCATATAGACATGCCATAAGGATAAATTTTTATACTGTTTGGATATATTATTTTATATAACTTAGGAGGGCTGGTGGAATTGAACAACGATGATGAACAATCCCCACTGTCGCGAGTTTTTAAAAAATTTAAATTTGAATTAAATGAAACAAAACTTAGGTATGTTGTAAGAGGAATTATAGACGGTTCATTATCTACTCTGGGTGTTGTTATTGGGGCAAGTAGTGGAGAACCATCATTAATCATTTCTGCTGGGATTGGTGGAGGAATTGCAAATGGGCTCTCAAACATATTAGGTGCTTTAACTGCTGAGAAAGCATCCTTAGAAAAAGAGAGGGAAATGCAAGAAAGATCCCTACTAAAAGAAAATGGATATTTAAAGAAAACAATATTTTACAAACAGGCCGTGCATGAAACAATAATATGTGGATTTGTGGATGGAATATCAACTATGCTTGGTTCAATGCTCCCAGTTGTGCCCTTTTTTGTATTCGAGCCAAGAATTGCTGTGTTTGTAGCCATAGCAATAACACTTGCAATATTATTTGCACTTGGGATGTTTATTGGAAAAATCTCACGGGAAAACCTTATAGTAGCTGGGCTAAAAATGGTTATTGGTGGGGTCTTAGTTGCACTGGCTGGTTTTGTAATTGAAAGAATCTTTGGATAAACATTTTAATGAAATTTTTATTTTTTATCTATCTTTGATAAATTGAAGCGTGTAATTATTTTAAAAAATTATTTTAAAAAGGGAGTTCTATGAATAGTAGAGAGTTATTCAAAAAACTAAAAAAAGAAGCCAAAGAATTTAGCATATACGATATGATGAAAGCAAGGTGTTTCATGGAGAATGATGCAAAATACCTTCCCCCTCAATATAGAAATGAATTTTTAGAATCACTTGGAATGTATTTCTATAATGTTTTAAATGAAATTAAGAATAGAGATAAAAACTCAGTAGAATCCTTCGAAATTGATGAAGAAAAGTTAGAAAAATTAATTGAGAGAATAGAAAGTTTTAAAAAAATGAACAGTGAAAATGAAGATGCATTTATAAGGTTGTCTAAGATTATAGCCCCTTACTTAATCTTCATTGCGAAAAAGCCAATTCATCCCGAAAATTTAGTGTTCCCTGGAAAAAAGAAAATTATAAAAAAGGGAAATACTTATTACTGCCCAGTTAAAAATAAGCAAAAAAATGAATATTCATTATGTGAGTTTTGTGTATGTAAAGATATTAGTGAATTGGATAGCGATCTATGAAGCATTGCCAAGCATAGCGAGGGGTCTGTCCAACGTGAACAATCATAGACAAATGCCCACGTTGGACTTGGATGTCATCGGCCTCAGTTCCCTCTGGGTTCATCGGGAACATATCATCGGTCTCCATCCCTGTCACGGACATAAAAACCTAACGGTTTTTAAGTTCCCGTCGCTTCGCTCCGGGAGAACCCCGACTCCGCCCATAAGGTTTAACACTCAGTAAAGTCCGCCTCCTTAGGTCTCCAGTATCCACCTTCATCAGAGGCATCATCCTTATATTTACATGTATATAAACGCATATATAAAAATTTCGAAAACGAAAATACATTAATGTCCACATTCGTCAATGAAAAATTAAACAGTTTCAAACGGCAATGCACCCCTTTGATGAAATCGAACCGAAGGTTCGAGCAGCGTCCACTGCAACCTTCGGTTGCAGGGAAGTTGAATAACGTAGTTATTCAACTAAATCTTTGATTTCGCCTAATCGAACCGTAAGGTTCGAGCTGCAAAACCGACAAAGGTTTTGCTTAACTTTCTTAAAGTTTCATGTAGAGATATTAGCGAGTTGATAAAAACTTATGAAACATTAATTTATATTTATCTTAATTTTTTTATTTTAATTTTATCATTAATTTAGAATTAAAAAGAATAAAGGTGAACAAATGAGGACGGTAATAGTTGGTAGCGGAGCAGGAGGATTGACAACAGCTTCAACGATAAGAAAATACGACAAGGATATGGAGATCGTCGTAATCACAATGGATAGGCACGTTGCTTATTCTCCATGTGCTATACCTTATGTTATTGAAGGAGAGATAAAATCATTTGAAGATATAATAATGCACACACCAGAGGACTACAAAAAAGAAAGAAACATTGACATAATTACTAAGGCAAAAGTTGTTGATGTAAACTCAAAAGAAAATAAGGTTGTTTATGAAAAAGATGGAGAAAAGTTTGAATTAGATTACAATTATCTTGTTCTTGCAACAGGAGGAACACCATTTGTCCCTCCAATTGAGGGGAAAGATTTGGAAGGAGTATTTACAGTTAGAACTGTTGAAGATGGAATGAAAATTGATGAATACGCTAAAAAATCAAACAGTGTTGTTGTTGCTGGTGCTGGAGCTATTGGATTAGAGATGGCCTATGCCTTCAAAAAGAGAGGTTTGGATGTTACAGTTGTAGAGATGGCTCCGCAGGTATTGCCAAGGGCATTAGATCCAGATATGGCTGAGAAGGTTAAGGAATATTTGGAAAAAGAAGGAATCAAGATTATTTTAAATAAGCCAGTCGAGAAAATCGTCGGTAAGGACAAAGTTGAGGGTGTTGTTGTTGATAATAAAGTCATTGAGGCAGATATGGTTATTATGGCTACTGGCGTAAGACCAAATATCGAATTGGCTAAAAAGGCAGGATGTGAAATTGGAAAATGGGCAATAAAAGTCGATGAAAAGATGCAAACCTCTATTCCAAATATCTACGCCGTTGGAGATTGTGTTGAAGTTGTTGACTTTGTAACAAAACAGGTGACAATGTCTCCATTTGGAACCACCGCAGTAAGGCAAGGAAAGGTTGCAGCAAAGAATATAGTTGGAATAAAGGCAGAGTTCAATCCAGTTTTAAATGCAATGGTTTCAAAAATAGGAGACTTGGAAATTGGAGGGGTGGGTCTAAGTGCTTTATCTGCAAACCAAAATGGCATTCCAATAGTTATTGGAAGATGCAAAGCACTAACAAGAGCAAGATACTACCCAGGAGGAAAACCAATAGAAATCAAGATGATTTTTGATAAAGATAAAAGAGTAGTTGGATGCCAAATCGTTGGTGGAGAGAGAGTCGCTGAGAGAATCGATGCCATGTCAATAGCAATATTCAAAGGGGTTAAAGCAGATGAATTAGCAAATATGGAGTTCTGCTATGCCCCACCCGTCTCAATGGTAAATGAGCCATTGGCTCTCGCTGCTGAGGACGCTCTGGAGAAGTTTGATTAATCCCCTTTTTCTTTTTTTATTTTAGTGGTAGGAATGGAAAATGATGAATTCACTGAAAAAGAAATAAAAAATTTATAATTATTATGTTTTTATGTTAATTTCATCATCACTACTATATATTATAGTTCTATCAGTTACTGCAGGTTTATGACTTCTTCATCAATATAATGAAATTTATAAATCTTATAACAAAATTTTAGGCAAAAATAATAAATTAGCAAAATTATGAAAAGTGCATCATCAAAATAGACAATCAACAAAAAACTGATAATTAATCCAAAAAATTAATATTAAAAAAGAAAATTGTTGCAATCCCTAAATTGGATTGCAACCGTTTAATGGGCTTTTGCAAAATTAAACGCCCAAAAAAGACCTTATTTGAACTGAATTTCTATTTGAACTGAGTCTGGTATTTTGACTTTCATAATGTGTCTTAATGTTCTTTCATCTGCTTCAATGTCAATTAATCTCTTGTGTATTTTCATGTACCATCTTTCATAGGTCTCAGAACCTTCTCCATCTGGTGCTTTTCTTGTTACAACTTTCAATACTTTTGTTGGTAATGGTATAGGTCCTGATATGTCAACTCCTGTTTTTTCTGCAATTGCTTTTATTTGCCTACAAACTTCATCCAATTCTTTGTGGTTTGTACCACTCAATTTTATTCTTGCTTTTTGCATACTCATCCCCCTTCATTTTTTAAGTGTTTAAAAAGAGGTGTAAATATAAAAAAATAAAAAGAAAAGAGGAAATTAAGCTAATTTATTTGTTTTTTGCTTTAACATCGATTGCCATACCTGCTGCGATTGTCATACCCATATCTCTGATAGCGAATCTTCCGAGTTGTGGGATTTCTTTTACGTTTTCAATAACCATTGGTTTTGTTGGTCTGACTTTGATGATTGCAGCATCTCCAGCTTTAATGAAGTCTGGATTTTCTTCTATAACTTCACCAGTTGCTGGGTTCAACTTCTTCAAGATTTCTGTGAATGTACATGCAACTTGTGCTGTGTGTGCGTGGAAGACAGGTGTGTAACCAACTGTAATGACTGTTGGGTGTTGTAAGACAACGATTTGTGCTGTGAATTCTTCTGCAACTGTTGGTGGGTTGTCTGGGTGTCCACAAACGTCTCCTCTCTTAATATCTTTCTTACTGACACCTCTTACGTTGAAACCAATGTTGTCTCCAGGCTCTGCTTGTGAGATTTGTTCGTGGTGCATTTCGATGGATTTGACTTCTCCTTGAACTCCTGCTGGTTCGAATATAACTTTGTCTCCTGGTTTCAAGATACCTGTTTCTACTCTACCAACAGGAACTGTACCGACCCCTGTAATTGAGTAAACGTCTTGGATTGGGATTCTTAATGGTAAGTTTGTTGGTTTTTCTGGTGGGTTGAATTTGTCTAATGCTTCAACTAATGTTGGTCCATTGTACCATGGCATTTTGTCTGATTTTTTAACAACGTTGTCTCCATGGTATGACGCAACTGGGATAAAGTCAATGTTGTCTGGGTTGTATCCTAAGATTTTCAATAATTGTTCTGAGAGCATCTTTTTCATTGCTTCGTAAGCTTCTTGGCTGTAGTTTACAGTGTCCATCTTGTTAATTGCAACTGCAATTTGGTTGATACCTAATGTTCTTGCTAAGAACATGTGTTCTCTTGTTTGTGGTTGGATACCTGTTTTGTGGTCGTTTACGTCAACGACTAATATAGCAGCGTCTGCTTGTGAAGCTCCAGTAATCATGTTTTTAATGAAGTCTCTGTGTCCAGGACAGTCGACAATTGTAATTTCGTATTTTGGAGTTTCGAATTTCTTGTGAGCAATGTCGATTGTAACCCCTCTTTCTCTCTCTTCTTTTAAACCGTCCATAACGTAAGCAAACTCGAATCCTGCTTTACCTTTTTCTGCAGCTTCTCTTTTTAATTTTTCTAAAACTTGTGGGTCAATTGCTCCACTGTCGTATAAGAGTCTTCCAATTGTTGTTGACTTACCTGCGTCAACGTGTCCAATGAATGCAACGTTTAATACTGGCTTTTGTTTTGCCATATTCCACGACCTCCATTTTTATTTTTTAACTTTTACTTTTTTCTTTACTTTATTTAATTATTGTCATTTATAGCCATATAAAAATGTAAGTAACAGTTCACAAAATTAGAAAATAATTTTATCATTCGGAAAAATTTGGTAAATAGTGAATAGTAGGAAGTGGTATATATATTTTATGGTGGGGTATGGTCGTTTGCGGAATTTTTGTAAGTTATTTATAGTCGTGTGCGGAATAGTTGAATAACCTACGGTTATTCAACTTCCCTGCAACCGAAGGTTGCAGTGGATTTTTAAACTTATTTATACATTAGTGAATTTTTAAATAATCATTATCCTTCCTTAAAATTTGAAATAAGGAATAAATCTTTAAGAATTTACCAATAGTTCATTTCAATCTCTAACGCATACGACTATAATCACAATAAAATTTTGAAAGAAGTTAGGATTATGTTAAAATTCAAATAGAGCACAACCTATTTTTAATTATTCAACTTTCAATCCCTTTCTTTCTCTTATTTGTTTTATTAATTGATCCTGTAATTCAGGCGGTACTTTTTCGAATCCAGCAAACTCTATACTCCAGAGACATCTACCTTGGGTAGCTCCCCTAATTGCTCCAGCGAATCCAAACATCTCTGCAACTGGACATTTTGCTTTGATAATTGCCATGTCCCCTTCTTGCTCCATATCTAATATTTGTCCTCTTCTGTTGCTGATTTCTCTTATTGCGTCTCCCATGTAGTCTTGTGGTGTGCTGATGAATACCATTTGCATTGGCTCTAATAATACTGGTTTTGCTTGCATTATCGCATCTCTGATACCAAACCTTACTGCTGGAATTAATTGTGCTGGACCTCTGTGGATTGCATCTTCGTGGAAGATAGCATCTACTAACTTAACCTTAACTCCTTGACATTTTTCTGCTGCTAATGGACCGTTTCTTACCGCCTCTTTGAATCCTTGTATAATTAATTCTCTGGATTCGTCTAAGTGGATAATACCTCTTGTCATGTTGATTAACATGTTTCCTTCATAGATGGACATTACCCTCTTAGCTTCTTCTTTGTCCAATCCTGCCTCAACTAATGCTTTCTCAACTTCTGGTGTTGTTCTCTTCTTGAAGTCCTCATCTTTAATTTTACCTTCTTTGTATGCTTGTAAGACACTCTCTTCTAATGGTTCAACAACGAAGTAGAGTTTGTTGTGTTTGTTTGGTGACTTACCTTCAACTATTGGTGATTGTGTAGTTACCGTTTCTCTATAAACAACAATTGGGTTACCTACTTCAACCTCAATTCCTGCATCTCTTCCAATTTTTGTTTTTGTAATAACTTCAATGTGCAATTCTCCCATACCGCTGATTAAGTATTCTCCAGTTTCTTCGTTAATTTCAACTTTTACTGTGTTGTCTTCTCTTGCTATTTGTCTTAATACTTCAATTAATTTTGGCAAGTCCTTGTTGTTCTTTGGTTCAATAGCAACTGTAATAACTGGCTCACTAACGTGGGTAATTGCCTCAAATGGTGGCTCAATTATGTTGTTTGGTGAACAGATCGTTTCCCCTGCTGTTGCCTCTTTTAATCCAGTAATAGCACAGATGTTACCTGCTGAAACGCTATCTACTTGTATTCTTTCTGGACCCATGAAGACAGAAACTTGCTGAGCCCTTGCTTTTGATTTTGAAGTTACTAAGTAGATTTCGTCCCCTTGTCTTAATCTTCCACTGAACAATCTACATGCTGAAACAGGTCCAGCGTGTTTGTCCATGATAATTTTTGTAATAACTCCTGCCAATGGACCGTTTGGATCACAGTTGAGCATTGCTTTACCAATTTCTGAATTGAGGTCTCCTTTCCAGATGTTTGGAATTCTGTATTTTTGTGCCTCAACTGGGTTTGGTAAGTGCTTAATAACCATGTCTAAAACTACTTCATGCAATGGAGCTTTTTCAGCAAGTTCTTTTTGTTTGTCTTGTTCGCAGTATTCAATAATGTCTTTGAATGTTATTCCACTCTTTTGCATGAATGGAACTGAAATTGCCCAGTTGTTGTATGCTGAACCAAATGCAACACTTCCATCCATGACGTTAACAAGCCATTTGTCTTTGAATTCTTCTGGAGCCATTTTCTTAATTAAGTTGTTTACATCGGTAATGATTTTCATGAATCTGTTTTGTAATTCTTCTGGTGTTAATTTTAACTCGTTGATTAATCTGTCAACTTTGTTGATGAATAAGACAGGTTTTACTTTTTCTCTCAATGCTTGTCTTAAAACAGTTTCTGTCTGTGGCATTACACCTTCTACTGCACAAACGACGACAATTGTTCCATCAATTGCTCTCATTGCTCTTGTAACGTCCCCACCGAAGTCAACGTGCCCTGGGGTGTCGATTAAGTTAATTAAGTAATCTTTACCTTCGTAGGTGTGAACCATTGAAACGTTTGCAGCGTAAATTGTAATACCTCTTTGTGCCTCTTCCTCATCAAAGTCCAATGCTAACTGCTCTCCTGCTAAATCTTTTGAAATCATTCCTGCTCCAGCCAATAAGTTATCGGATAATGTTGTTTTACCGTGGTCAATGTGAGCACAAATCCCAATGTTTCTAATTCTGTCGTGTTGCTCCATTAAGGTTTTAATTTTTTCAATCATCTTTGCTCTTCTACCCATAATCTCATCCCTCACCTAATTATTTTTACTTTTTGTTTTGTTGTTTTTTATTTAGTATTTTATTTGGATTATAGACATAGTTTTAAATTTTTATTTTTTATTTTTGAGATAAAAGAGTTAATTGAAAAAGCTAAATTGGAAAAATATAAAACATATTGATTATCTTGCTGATTGAGCAACTCTTTCTGTTTCTTCTTTTTTCCTGACAGCGAAGCTTCTTTGAATGTCTCCTTTTGCAGCAGCAATTATTTCTTCTGCTAAGCATTCAGCAATGCTCTTTTTGTTTTTGTGTGATGCCTGCCATGCACCTAATGCGATGTTTCTTAAAGCAATATCTAATCTTCTTGATGGTGATGAGTCAACAGATTGTAAGTAAGTAATTCCACCATAGGAGATTCTTGTTGTTTCTTCTCTTGGACCAGCGTTTTCTAAGGCATCAACTAAAACTTGGATTGGGTTTTGTTTTGTTCTTTTTTCAATAATTTCAAATGCTTCTTCAACAATTTTTAATGCTTTGAGTTTTTTTCCAGTGTTGTGTTCCTTTCTCATTATTTTGTTTGCTAATCTCTCAACAATGCTCATTTTAGCTTTATCAAATTGTTTCTTTGTAAATCTACCTGCTGTGTGTGGAACATAAATTGGTGTTAAGTTTATGTATCTTCTTAAACTTGGATCTCTAACAACAACCTCTGTAGGATCCCACTTACCAAATATTTTAATTTCTTCCAACATCTCACCCCAAATTTATCTTTTAACTTTTTCTTGTCTTCCTCTAACGAGCTCTCTTAATGAGTTCTTACCGACCATAATGACCTTATATTTAACTCCTGGAATGTCCCCTTTTGCTCTTGGCCCTTTTGGTCCCCCAATACCTTCAATAATAACTTCATCGTGTTCATCAATGAAGTTTATAGCGTGGTTTCCTGGACAGAATGCTGTAACAACTCTACCGTTTTTGATTAACTGAACTCTAACACACTTCCTAATAGCAGAGTTTGGCTGCTTTGCCTCTAAACCAACTTTTTCAATAACAATTCCTCTTGCCATTGGAGCTCCTTCTAATGGGTCATATTTTTCTTTTAATCTCAATACTCTTCTGACATAGTTGTAGTCATGCCATCTACATTTCTTTCTTTTCAATCTTAACTTTCTTCCAGCAAATTCCCCTCTTGGTGATTTACTTCCTGACATCTTCTCACCATTTTACGATTGTTTTTTAATTTTAATGTTTTTTAATTTCTTATTTTTATTTTTAGTAGTTCCAATTATAACTTATATTCATGTTCATCATTTAGTTTCATTTATATATTTATTTATTGAATAAGATTTGGTTTAATATCTATTGGTTTTCTTCTGTTGTTGTGTTTGTTGTTTCAGTTTGTTGTTGTTCAGTATTGGTTTCTTCAGTTTTAGTTGCTTGAGCTTGCATTTCTACTGATTCTTTGCTTGTATCTCTAAGTACTTTTTTACCCCCAAATCTTTTTCTGAATGGCCTCCTTCTATTTCCTACAATGACCCTTATATTCTTTACGTCGGTGTGTCTTCTTGCAATTTGCACAGCTCTTTCAATGTTTCTTCCTCTGTTTCCAATAACTGCTCTTCTAAATTTAGGATTTATTCTTACATATGCTATTAATTCCCCATTAATTTTTTTGAACCAAACGTCTTCCAATTCTATTGGAGCAAATATATTTTTGATGAATTTTTTAAGGTCTGATGAATATTCTATGATGTCAATCTTTTTACCAAATTTCTCCATGGCGGTTTTTACGTTTTCTCCACCTTTCCCAATTGCTGCACCTATATCTCCCTCTTTAACAACAAATACAATCCTATCATCATCACAAATACAATCGATGACAGTTGCACCGCTTAATTTTTCAAAATAACCAATTTTCATAATTTCTTCTGTTGTTAACCTAACTTTCATTAAATATCACCTGAATTTCCTTCTTTTATTAAACTCAAAATATTTGAGTTCCCTTCTTCGAGGACAAGAAGTGCAGCAACTGGGAAAGGTTTCCCACAGATAGCCCCTAATTCTAATGATGTTACATTGTGGGTATAAACTGGAATATCTGAGAGTTTTGCATAGTATTTTACATCCTCTTCAAGTTCTTTTGGACAGTTACCAGCAATAATAACCAATTTACCTTCTCCGTGTTTTATGAATTTTATTGTTCTTTTTGAACCTAATATAACTTTTCCAGTATCAACCGCAGTTCTAATTGCCTTATTTATATCCATTTTCACTCCTCCTTCTCATTTTTTACTCCGGAGGATTTTTCCTCCAAAATATTTTGTTTGATTTTAAGCGTAAAGGTTTTGAATGTGTTGGTTATAATAGTTCAAAGTTATTTTTATACTTTTTGTATACGGACATGATTTTGAAATGTCATTTTAAAACAACAAAAATGGTTTAAACAACAGTTAGAATATATCAAAAAATAAAAGAGTTTAAATATATTAATTATCTCTATCTTCGGCAACCTTATTATTTAAGTTAGTAGTATTTATACTTTTACCCTCTTCATAGTCCCTATCAATATACAACTTAACACACCCAGTTCCTAAGTAGATTGGCTTACCTACAATAACGTTTTCAATAACTCCCTTCAACTCATCTTTATAACCCCTAATCGCCGCAGTATATAAATGTTTAACTGTCTCCTCGAATGCCGCCCTCGCCAAGACAGATGCTTTTTCTCCACCGACCCCATGCCTACCTATTGGCTTAACTTCCCCATCTGCTGTCATAATATCTGCCACAAGCATCAAGTGCCTTATATCAACATCAAGACCCTGCTCTTCCAAGGTTGATTTCATCTCATTTATAATTGCATTCCTTGCTGCCTCAATTCCAAGAACTTCCTGAATCTCTATAATGTTGTTTGTTATAGTTCTTGTTTTATCTACACCCTCAATTTTAAAGACCTCTTTCAAGTTAGAACCTTCACTGTAGAGAACGTATTCATCCCCTTCTTTTTTAATTATAACCCTTTCAATATTTGGCACTCCTTTCAACTGCACAGACCTAACTTTTGGCAATCTCTTTCTTAAAGTTTTGAGAGATGGGTTCTTTATTTTTAAATATAACTTATTTCCATCAACCTCAATTTTTAATTTCAACTTTTTCTTAATTGCGTCAACAACATCATCTATGGTTAAATCCCTACTCCTTAACCTATCTTCATCCAACTCAATGGTTATACACTCCCTTATTAAATCAATACTGACACTTTTGGAAACTGTATCGACGGTAGTACTCTCAATTTCCTTTGCGACTTTCTCTGCTTTTGCCCTATCGTATCTATAGTCCTCCTCCAAATAAATTGTCATCATTGGTGTTGATGGTTCCTTTCTCGCATCAACAATCTCAATCATCCTTGGCAAACCAAGAGTAACGTTAAGTTCCGCGACTCCCGCATAGTGGAAGGTTCTCATCGTGTTGTGTGTGATCAAACCTTCGGCCGTCGTGAAAGTTTCCAGACCTTCAACGCTTAAATCATAGACATAGCCATCGTAGTTGACTTCCTCTATCGATACTATTTCATCCCAGATGACATCACTCTCTACGGCTTTTCTAAGAACCTTCAACTCTTCCAATTCAACGTTTTTCGCTCTAGCGAGCTCTTCAAGTTTTGTAAGATGCCTTTGCAAGGTAGTTCTTCCTATCTTCTGCTTTCTGACAAACTTCCTCGCGTAGTGCAACGGATATCCGAGCTTTTTAGAGGCATCTAAAAGTGCCGAACCTATCGATGGGATCACGTCTATTAGATCGTACGTGGTTTTAGATTTCAGCGATTCAACAAGTTTCTCAAGCTTCCTAGCCTTTTCTGGAATGGAGGAACCTATCTCCTCTGCAAACCTCTTAGCGTACCTGTAGGATATCTCGATTCCGTACTGTCCCTTTACCCTTCTCTTAACGCAGAATATTCCGAACCTTGTTAGTAACAGGGCTATTTCGTCTATCAGATCTTTGGATGATGAGAACGCTCTAATCGTCTTTCTTTCAACGCTTACACTTCCGTCTCCGTCGAAATAACCCTGCAATATACCTCTGACGAACTCCTTCTCAGCGCTAAACACGAAGTCTGGAATCTTCTTCTCCTCTGCATTACTACCAAAGTTCTGGACGAACTCACTTAGAACTGAAGAGTACAACCTTATGTCATGACTCTTTGAAAATCCGCTGTGGTTATCGTATTCAGCCGTCTTAATACCAAGTCTCTCCGCCAACTTTCTGACTATTTCGATGACCTCCTTGTTTGTATTCGAGATCGACACGAAGTATTTCGTTGAATAGCCGTCTGCTAGGTATATACCCAAGAAGTATCCGAGGTCGAAGTCCAATTCGAGCTTTCTATCAATAACCTTACCGTTGATCGGCTTTATTGAATCACCAGAAACTGGATAGCTGACGAACTCAGCTAGGTCGATTGCGGATATGCAGTTCAATGGCATGTACCTTATCGCCGGAATCCTATCTCTAACCTTGAGCTTTCTACCCTCTATGGGCACTACTTTATTGTTCTGCCTGACGACGAACGAGTGATAAGGAGTTGCGGTGATTACTCTTCCAGACCTCGTCTTAATCCTTATGAGTTTCCCGCTGAATCTGTGCCTTATAACGCTTGTAATTCTCTTCCAGTGGACTTTTTCGTCCTGATCCAGGCTCAGTGCGTAGACATCTACTGGCAAATCGCAGATTTCATGAACTCCCTGCTTAACGAATCCAAATTTCTCTATGCATTCATCAACAAATCTGCCGATCTCAACTAATCTGACGTTCTCTCCTTCCTTAATTACGATCTTCTCATCATAGGGCAAGGACATCTGAGTACCTGGCTCACCAATGGACTGTGCTGCAACAACCCCAACAGCTTCCCCTGGTTCAACAAGTGTCCTCTTATAAGCTTTAACTGTCTCTTCAATAATTTCATCAATAATTTTTTCATCCGTTATGTTCTCTTTTACAAGTTTGCTTACCAATTCCTCTTTTAATGAAAGTGGCAACTCCGTATTTTCAACTTTTTTCTTAATCATTTCCGCTAACTCCATGTTACCCACCGATGAAAATTATTTGACAAAATTGCCCCAATTATTCTTCATATTTTGCCTTAACTTTGGTTATTATTTTGTCAATATCAACTGCCTTACCATGGTCTGCTTTTGATGGATCTACTCCATCTTCTCCATAGACAAATTGAATTATTGTTCCTCTTGAGTCTCTTACAGTTCCATCATACTCTGCCCTTAAATCTTGGAGAGCGTTAATTAATCTTCTCTGCATGTAACCAGATTGTGCAGTTCTAACAGCCTGGTCAACAAGACCTTCCCTACCTCCCATTGCGTGGAAGAAGTATTCAATTGGAGAAAGTCCTTTCTTATAACTGCTTCTAACAAACCCGTGGGATTTTGCATCTAAGCTACCTTTTTTGAAGTGAGGAAGGACTCTGTTTCTATAACCTCTGAAGATCCTCTGACCCCTAACAGATTGCTGCCCAACACATGCGGACATCATTGTGATGTTCAAGAGAGAACCTCTTGCCCCAGTCCTTGCCATCAGTGCTGCATGGTTATCTTTACTGAGGTATCTCTCTGCAACAGCCCCTGCTTCGTCCCTTGCCTTACCTAAGATTTTCATAATGTATGCTTCCCTACTCTCCTCTAAGCTTCTTCCTGGCAATGGTTCAAGTTCTCCATTTTCATATTTTCTAATAATTTCGTTAACTTCTTCCTCTGCCTTATCAAGGATTTTTTGGATTTCTTTTTCTGCCTCTTCTGGAATATCCTCATCATCAATACCTGTTGTGAATCCTTTTATCATTATTGCTCTTATTGCCATTTTTGTTGAGCTGTCAAGGAATTTTCTTGCTTCTTCTGAACCAAATTCCTTAACTATTGTATCTAATATAATACCTGCCTCTGCCCCAAATCCGTTTTTATCAACAACTCCTTTTATTAACTCTCCATTCTTAATTACAACATAAGCATCGTGTGGACAGTCCTCTTTTTTACATTCATCACACTTCTTACAAATCTTTGCCCTATACTTTAAGTTCAATCCTTTTGGTAATGCTTTGCTGAATATTTTCTTTCCACTGTATAAAGGAATTCCGTTTTCAATCTTATCTGGTTCCCACAACTCGTCCTTAATTCCTCCACTTCTCAAGATGATTGAAGCTTCATCCTTTGTGAAGTATGATGACGTTAAAAGGTAAGCTCCAGTAATGTAGTCGTGAATTGCCCCGATAATTGGCCCTCCAAACCTTGGGGAAAGGATGTGTTTCTCAACTAACATCAATGCCTCTGCCTCTGCTCTTGCCTCTTCTGATTGTGGAACGTGAAGGTTCATCTCATCTCCATCAAAGTCAGCGTTATATGGTGGACAGACACAGAGGTTGTGCCTAAATGTTCTATATGGAAGGACTTTAACTCTGTGTGCCATAATAGACATTCTGTGCAATGATGGCTGCCTGTTGTATAAAACAATATCCCCATCCATTAAATGCCTCTCAACAATCATTCCCTCTTCAATATTTTCTACCCAGAAATCTTTGTTTTTCTCAGTTATTTTTATTTTTACCTCTTCTTCCCTTCCATCTCTCAACTTTACTTTTTTAATGACGTAATTTACCCCTGGGTGTTTTTCAGAACCGTTTTTAAGGAGTTCTCTGATTTTGTCAATGTTGTATTTTGTAACCTTTTCTGGGACAGTCAATTCCTTTGCAACGACCTCTGGAACCCCAACTTCGTTAATACTCAAACATGGGTCAGGGGAAATGACAGTCCTTGCTGAGAAGTTAACCCTCTTACCAGCAAGGTTATGCCTAAACCTACCTTCTTTACCTTTTAACCTTTGAGCCAATGTTCTTAAAGGCCTTCCACTTCTGTGCCTTGCTGGAGGGATACCTGGAGCTTCGTTGTCAAAGTAAGTGTTGACGTGATACTGCAATAAGTCCCACAAGTCCTCAATAATTAAGTTTGGAGCTCCTCCCTCAATATTCTCTTCTAATCTTTGGTTAATTCTTATAATATCAACTAATTTGTGTGTTAAATCATCCTCACTTCTCTCTCCACTCTCCAATGTGATAGAAGGCCTTACTGTAACTGGTGGAACTGGGAGAACTGTTAAAACCATCCACTCTGGTCTCATAACCTCTGGGTTCAATCCAAGTAATATACAATCTTCATCTGGAATCTTCTCAAGAATTTCTCTAACGTCTGAAGGCGTTAATAACTTTTCAGTTTTTCCGTCTATTTGGTAGTAGGTTGTTGGCTTTTCATATTTGATGTCATACTTTATTTCTCCACAGTGTGGACAGACATTAGCTTTTGCTGCCTCTTTTAATACCTCCTCACAAACTTCCCACTTGTCTCCACCATCTTCCTCTAATTTTTTCATTTTTTCGAGATATTCTTTTATCTTGACTTCATTTATCGCTATCCTTCCACAGTGTGGACAAACTGCCTTTAAAATCTTGTAAATATCCTTTGCAAATCCTATATGGATTACTGGCTTAGCCAATTCTATGTGTCCAAAGTGTCCTGGACAAGTTCCTACCCTACCACCACATGTCTTACAAACTAAACCAGGGTCAATAACACCCAATCTTGTATCCATTAAACCTCCATCAATAGGATAACCATCATCATCGTAAGTGTCTGCAGTTACAATCTTAGCAACAGACATCTTTCTAATGTGTTCTGGGGACAACAAACCAAATATAATTTCCCCAATTTCCTTTGGGATTTCATATCTGTCCATCATTTCACCGTTATCCTAAGTTTTATAATCCAAATTAAATACAATTTAAATTTTCTTTGTAATTAACAAAAACAGAAAATGATCAGAAATTTAAAGGAAATTAGTCAACTTTGTCCTTTATTTTCAATTTTGGATATATACACATACTCTTTAACTCATCCAGCAACAACTTGAATGCATAAGGTATTCTGACAGATGGTATCTTTCTGTTGTCATGCAACTCCTCTGTTTCTCCACAAATTGGACAGTATTTAATTCCTCTTCTGTGGTCAAAGATTGCTATTTCACCACAGTTTACACAGATGTATTCGTCATCTGGGTCGGATTCATCAAGTAACCTCTCCTTCAACAACATAGCGGCTCCATGACCAACGAGAACATCCCTCTCCATTTCCCCAAACCTTAAACCACCTTCCCTTGCTCTACCTTCAGTTGGCTGTCTTGTAAGAACTTGGACAGGACCTCTACTTCTTGCGTGGATTTTTCCTGCAACGAGGTGGTGCAATTTCTGGTAGTATACAACTCCAATGAATATCTCAACTTCAAATTTCTTCCCAGTTTTTCCATCATACATAACTTCTTTACCATGATGCTTGAATCCATACTTTTCAAGAGTTTTTCTTAAATCCCATTCCTTCTCTCCACTGAATATTGTTCCGTCAACTCTTCTACATTCCAATGCTCCAACTTTACCCCCAATCATCTCTAAAACTTGCCCAACGGTCATCCTTGATGGAATTGCATGTGGGTTAATTATCAAGTCTGGAACTATTCCACTTTCGGTAAATGGCATGTCTTCTTGTGGAACAATAAGACCAATAACCCCTTTCTGCCCGTGTCTTGATGCAAATTTATCTCCAAGTTCTGGAATTCTTAAATCCCTAACTCTAACCTTCACCAATCTGTTTCCTTCTTTTGTTTCAGTTAGGATAACACAGTCAACAATACCTTCTTCTCCATGTCTTACTGTTACAGAAGTATCTCTTCTTTGAGATTTTGTTTGAAGAGATATCTCATGCTCCTCTAAGAACCTTGGTGGGGATGTTTTACCTATAATGACATCTCCGCTTTTAACTTCACATTCTGGCTCAACTAAACCATCCTCTCCAAGGTTTCTGTAAGCTTCCTCTGCCCTATAACCCCTAACACCTTTTTCTGGAATTTCAAACCTATCAACTTGTCCTCCTGGGTATCTCTTCTCATAGCTGTCATAAGTTCTGAAGAAGGTACTTCTTCCCAATCCTCTATCAATTGCTGCTTTACTAATGATAAAAGCATCCTCCATGTTGTATCCTTCATAACTCATTATCGCTACAACGAAGTTCTGCCCTGCTGGCCTCTTATCGAAGCCTAAAATCTCTTGGTGTTTCGTCCTTACAATTGGAATTTGTGGATAGTGAAGGATGTGCCCTCTTGTATCCAATCTCCATCTAAAATTGCTCATTGGGATTCCAAGAGACTGCTTACCCATTGCTGCTGCCATTGTAATCCTTGGAGCGGAGTTGTGTTCTGGATATGGTGCAACCCCTGCCCCAACTCCAAGTATTGATAATGGGTCAATTTCAAGGTGTGTATGTTCCTCTGTTAATTCATCTTCATAGACAGCAATGTATGCGTTTTCTTCCTCTTCAGCATCCAAATATTCAATAACCCCTTCTTTAACCAAATCAGAGAAGGTTATTTCCCCTTTCTTTAATTTTTCAATATGCTCTTGTGTTAACTTTGGTTTTCCATTTTCTACAACAATCAATGGCCTAACAGCCCTACCACCATCTGTAGATATGTGAATGTCTCCGCTTTCTTCGTTATATGCTATTGAAGTAAATGGGGAGAGCTCCCCATTTCTTCTCTTTTCTCTCAAAAATTTAACTAATTCTTCTGGTTTATCTGTTGTTCCCATTAATTTTCCATTAACGTATACGTTTACTTGTTTTTGAACCAAGGTTTTCACCTTTCAAATTGAGGTTTTTATTTTTAGGAACTGTAAAGAAGTTAAAGAAGTAAATTGATTTGTAAAATTTGGAATATTGTGTAAATTAATTATCAAATGTCTCATTTTGGTTTAATCCAAATTCCTTAAGTAGCTCTATAACTTTACTATCATCTTCATCTGTTGTAACCTTACACATCAATGCGAAGTTCTTAACGAGACCACAGTTTGGACCCTCTGGTGTCTCTGATGGACAGATTTTACCCCACTGTGTAGCGTGCAAGTCCCTTGCCTCGAAGTGAGGTTGGGATCTTGATAATGGTGAAACTACTCTTCTCAATTGAGATATTGTTGCTAAGTAACTTGTTCTGTCCAATAATTGGCTAACCCCTGTTCTTCCACCAACCCAATTACCAGTAGCCATCGCATGCCTAATTCTCTCTGTCAAGACATCACTTCTAACAGCTGCTTGAATTGATGGTTCTTTGTTTCTTAAAGTCTGTCTTTCTAATTGGTATTTTATGTCTTTTACAAGTTGGGAAAATGCATACCTAAACAAGTCCTCCATTAATTCCCCAGCTAACTTTAACCTCTTATTTGCATAGTGGTCCTTGTCATCCTCAACCCTTAAACCTAAGTAAAGTTCAATGGCAGTTTTAGCCATCTTCCCTAAATACCAGCATTTCTTTATTAAATCCTCTTTCTCAACCCCTACGTGTGGGAGGAGATAGTTGCACAAAACAGTTTCTGCCCTTTTTAGTCTATAATCTTTTGGTTGTCCTGGAGCTACCCTTTTACCAATGTATTCTAATGCATCTTCTCTCGTGTAAACGTTATGCTCTTCCCTCATATCTTGCAAGTTTGCAACTAACTGCATAACAATATCTGGATCATCTGAAATCATTTCAATGATGTCTCTATCGCTCTCTGCCCCAAGAGCCTTCATTAATATCATGAGTGGAACATTTCCGGGCATTCCTGGGAAGGTTGCATATAAAAGCCCATCTGGATGTCTCTCAACTGTACATAATGCCCTAAAACCGTGCCTTGTGGAGAATACTTTTGCAACATCAATTATTTTGTTGTTTCTCTCAACTTTCTCACATAAAATCCTGTTTGGAATTAAATCTTCTTGAGTAACCAATACCTTCTCTGAACCGTTAATGATAAAGTATCCAAATGGGTCTTCTGGATCTTCTCCAAGTTCGATTAACTCTTCTCTTGATTTTCCATATAGGTGGCAAATCTTTGAACCGAGCATTACTGGAAGTTCACCAATATAAACCTCTACAGTTTCCCCTTCTCTCTCGTCTTCACCTTCTCCAATTATCGGAGTCATTTCAAGATAGAGAGGAGCTGAGTATGATAAATCCCTAATTCTCGCTTCCATAGGGGTTATTTTCCTAACAGAACCATCAGCCTCTTTTGTTATTGGCTTCCCGACTCTTATTTTCCCAAATTTTATTTTATATCCACCTTTAATTTCTGTCTCTAATATACCAACTTCGTCAACAATTTTTTGAAGTTTGTTCTCTATAAAATCGTTATAAGAGTCGATATGGTGCTTAACTAAACTATGCTCTTTAAAAAATGCATCAACAAGGACACGGGATTCCATAATCAGCCACCTTATATTTTTTAGAGTTTATTTAAAACCAAATAAATTAATCCCAAAACTAACAAATTAAATAAACTAAAATAAAATTCAGTATATTTAAGGTTTCCTAATGACCAACCTATAAGCAACGGTCTCCCCTGCTGTTGGACTTTTTCTTGTAATTTTGATGACGTCACCTTCTTTAGCCCCAATTTCCTTTACAACAGGATCGGTATCAAAAATTTTAGGCAATTGCTGTATTTTTATCCCATACTTCTGCAACAACTTTGGTACTTCTTCTTTTGGGACTATCTCATGTTTTGGAACCAATATGTGGGATGACACTTTCACGGTTAGGCCTCCTTAAAACTTGAAAATAATCTTAATGATTTGCCATAATTTTAATAACAAACATAAAATTTATAAAAATTTATAAATTTATAAATAATATTCCCAAAAACCACACTCAAACGCATCAATTAAGATAATTAATTCTTATATTTATTGTTTTCCATTATCCATATATTTCTATATGCAATTTTATCATTTTTTTGTTTTTACTTTGTTCTTCACCAAAATTTTTTGTTTTGTCCCCTCTTTTAATTCTTTAACAAATTCCTCTAACTCCCTCAAAAATGCCTCTTTATCTTTAATTTCTCCATTTTCATCCAAATACTTCTCAACAATCCTTACTATTGCACTACCAACAATTGCTCCATCCGCATATTGTGTTATCTCCTCAACGTGTTCCCTCTTTGAAATCCCAAATCCAACGCATATTGGAACATTTGAGTATCTTGCCACTCTTTTGACGAGTTCCTTTGTCTCTTCTTGGACTTTCTCCCTAACTCCAGTAATTCCAGTTACTGAAACAACATAAACAAACCCACTACATTTTTCCAAGATTCTCTTTAGCCTCTCGTCTGGAGTTGTTGGAGCAACCAAAAATATCAAATCAACACCATATTTTTTGCAGATGTTGTATAAACTTTCTGCCTCCTCAATTGGCAAATCAGGAACAACTAACCCATCAATCCCACATTCCTTACATCTTTTCACAAACTCCTCTTCTCCCATGTTAAATATTATATTATAATAGGTTAAGAACACCTTTGGAGTGTTTGGAGCTTTCTCATCCAACTCTTTAACAAGTTCAAATGCCTTTAATGGATTCATTCCTTTATTTAACGCCCTTACATCTGCCTTTTGAATTGTTGGACCATCAGCAACTGGATCTGAAAATGGAATACCAATTTCAACAATATCCGCTATATTTGCAATAACTTCAAGTGCTTCTTTTGAAATCTCCAAATTTGGATCTCCTCCAACGTAAAATGCGACTAATGCCTTTTCATTTTTATTTTTTAACTCCTCAAATTTCTCTGCTAATCTACTCATCTTTTCACCAAAATTATAAATTTAATTTAGTCAAAATTTAATTTAGTTTATAATATTTTTCCTAACGCCTTAGCAACCGTCTGCACGTCCTTATCTCCTCTTCCAGATAGGTTTATAACCATTATATCGTCTTTATCCAACTCTTCTGCTAATTTAAATGCATAAGCAACAGCATGGGAACTTTCCAATGCAGGCAAAATACCCTCTAACTTGCACAACAACTGAAATGCCTCCAACGCCTCATCATCGGTAACATATACTGCCTTTATTCTCTCCTCATCCTTTAAGAATGAAAGTTCTGGGCTAACTCCTGGGTAATCTAAACCAGCAGAAATACTGTAACTTTCCTCAATTTGTCCAAACTCATCCTCCTTAACATACATCTTTGTTCCATGCAAAACTCCCACTCTTCCAGCACATAGAGATGCCCCATGTTTTCCAGTTTCTATTCCTTTTCCTCCGGCCTCAACTGCATATAACTCAACGTCATCATCTAAAAACTCATAAAATGCCCCAATAGAGTTACTTCCTCCTCCAACACATGCTAAAATGCAGGTTGGTAATCTACCTTCTTTTTCAAGGATTTGCTGTTTAATCTCTTTTCCTATGACTCTTTGGAATTCCCTAACCATCATTGGATATGGGTGAGGGCCGAGTGTAGAACCAATTAAATAATGAGTATTCCTAACATTTGTAACCCAATCTCTCAAAGCCTCATTTACCGCATCTTTTAATGTTTGGGAACCGCTGACAACAGGAACAACCTTCGCTCCCATTAATTCCATCCTAAAAACATTCAACTTCTGCCTTTCCATGTCCTTTTTCCCCATATAAATTACACATTCCAGGCCTAAATTTGTCGCCGCTGCTGCAGTTGCTATTCCATGCTGTCCCGCACCAGTTTCGGCAATAATTCTTGTTTTCCCCATTCTCTTAGCCAATAATGCCTGACCAATAGCATTGTTTATTTTATGTGCTCCTAAGTGAGCTAAATCTTCCCTTTTGAGATAAACTTTACATCCCAATAACTCACTTAATCTCTTCGCATAATAAAGAGGGGTAGGTCTTCCAACATATTCTCTCAAATAATACTCAAATTCTTCCCTAAAATTACCCTCATTGTTTATCCAAAATCTTGTAAATGCCTCTTCTAATTCCTCAATTGCTGGCATTAAGGTTTCAGGGACAAATTTACCCCCATAAATACCATATTTTCCATTTTTATCCGGATATTTATCCTTATACTTCTTCAAAATAACACCTCTTATTTCATAATTTTAATGGCTCATATATACATATCGACTGAACAAAAATTTAGGCAATGCTCATCTGTATAATTTTTGGCAAAATCTTTTTAGGTTTGCCGTTAAAAATGCCATGGTTTTATCGTGTATTTAAGATTTTTGCTTTTTTAATAGTTGGGTTTTGATAGGATTTTTTAGTATTCAAATCAAATAAAGATTGTATTTTATAAATTCCTATATTGCTATTTTGACAGTTTCGAGTTAAGAGGTTTGATATAGTCGTTCTACAATTAGATGGCAGTTAATCTAACTATAGTCTAAATTAAAATTTTGTTAAATTACCTAAAATTTAAAATTTGATATTATGGTCAGTGCCGTAATTTGTAGAACGACTATAATTTTCCAAGTTGTGTTTATAAAATATTCATTAATAGAGTGGAATAACAACAGGAATCCCATTATAGTACTTCACATCAACACTGACCCCATAAACAGCTTCAATATTCTTAGGGTTTATTACCTCTTTTCCTCCTTCAGCAAATATTTTCCCATCTTTTAACATTATAAATTTATCGGAATATCTTAAAGCAAGGTTCAAATCATGTATTACAATAATTGAGGCAATATTTTTAGATTTAGATATATTTCTTATTACCCTCAATATTTCCAGTTGATTCTTTAAATCTAAGTTGTTTGTCGGTTCATCCAATAAAAGAACTTCTGGCTCTTGAACTATAGCCCTTGCAATTATAACCTTCTGTAGTTCTCCACCACTTAATTCATTTGTATATCTTAAAGCATAATCTTTTAAATCCATAATTTCCAAAATTTCATTCACTAAGTTGATATCTTGTTTAGACACTTCCCATTTTATATGAGGTTTTCTTCCTAAAAGTATGGTATCAAATACTGTCATATAACTTCCATCTGATTTTTGTGGCACATATCCTATTTTCTTTGCAATCTCCAAGTTGCTTAACTCATTTAAGTTATAATTATCAATTAATATAACCCCTCTTTTAGGTTTTAGAATCTTATTTATACACTTTAATAATGTTGATTTTCCACAGCCGTTGGGGCCTAAAATAGAAACAACCTCTCCTCTATTAACTTTAAATTTTACATTTTCCAGTATTTTTCTACTCTTATACGAGAATTCAACCCCATCCACTGAAAGAATCATAATTATCACTTTTATTTCCTATACATTTTAATAAGCAGGTATAAAAACATAGGGGCTCCCATAAATGAAGTTAGTATTCCAACAGGTAACTCTATTGGAGACATCACTGTTCTTGCAAGAGTGTCACTTATTAGCAATAAAACTGCACCAAATAGAGCTGATATTGGGATTAAAAATCTATAATCCCCACCAATAAATATTCTAACTATGTGTGGGCAAATCAAACCAATAAATCCAATAATTCCTAAAAATGCTACATTTACAGATGTTAATAGTGAGGCAATAAGCATCCCAATCAATCTTGTTCTCTCTGTATTAACTCCTAAAGATTTTGCAGTCTCCTCCCCAGCCTCTAATGCATTGTAATCCCAACGCTTATAGATGAAGTAAATTAACGCAGAAATCATAACTGCAACCATAATATATATTTCAGTCCATAAAGGCCTACTTAAATCCCCAAATGTCCAATAAACCATTGCAGCAAGTTGTAAATCATCAGCAAAATATTGTATAAGTGTAGTGCCTGCAGTGAATAAAGAGCTCATAGCAACTCCTGCTAAAACCATTGCCTCAGGAGTTAAGTTTCTTAATTTCGCAAGAAGTAGCACTACAAAAACCCCTATTAATGCCCCAATAAATGCAAATATTGTAATAATATATGGATTATTTATGAATATATGTCCTGTACTCTCTGCACCACCTACACCAAAAATTATTATTGCAAGACATGCTCCAAACATTGCTCCATGCGATATTCCTATAGTGAAAGGGCTGGCTAAAGGATTCCTCAATATGCACTGCATAACTGCCCCTGCAACAGCCAAAGACATTCCTGCAACTATTGCTGCAAAAATTCTTGGTAACCTTATATTCCATATAATTAGGTTTACACTCTGGCTTCCTTTGCCAAAAAATGCACTGATAACTTGGCTAACTGTTAGTTCATAATTTCCAACAATTAGGGAACATATAGAGCTTAAAAATAAAATTATTAGAAGGGCAATTCCAAACATTATTCTTTTTTTAGTGTATTTGCTATATTTTTTTACAACATCCATAATTATCACATAAATTTTATTATTATTTGGATTAGTTTACATTAAAAGATATTATGAGAATATTATTAAAAATTAGATATTTAATAACCAAATGTTGATAATAGAATACCAAAAAATTTTATTCTTAATAAAAATTTCAGATTTTCTTAGCAACAATCATTTTTGTGCTTGAATAGTATTCATTATCTAAGAGCTTAGACATATCCACAATATCCAATATTTCAAATCCAATACTTTTTAAGTAACTTATATACTCACTAAATTTTAAATCTCCTTCAAAAGTATATCTTAATTTATTCTTTTTAAGACCTTTTGGTCTGAAAAAGTTCCACTCCATATTATTTAGATAATCCATAATATTTTCTTCTACTTCTAAAAAAAATTGTTTATTTATAAATAACCCACCTTTATTTAATGAATCATACACTTTTTTGGCAATTTTAGGGTTTTTTCCTCCAGGATTGTAGGAGGTGAAGATTATATCATAACCACTTCCAATATCATCCCCATAAAAATCTCCTGCAATTGTAAAGACGTTTTTTGCATTATACTTTTCAATGAATTTTTTTGTTTCTTCAATAACCTCAGGTAAATCAAATACATAACATTTTAAATTTTCATTCAGCATGCTAAATCCAATTGCATACAACCCATGCCCACCTGCTAAATCTAAGAGTTTTTTGGCATTTTTAAATTCATCATACTTTGACACATAGTCCAAAACTTTTTTCAACTCCCAACATTTGCATTCATCAGCCATTCTCTTAATAACTTTTGAAAACATTTTTCCTAAACTTTCATTTTTATTTTTTAGTTTATTTTCTAAGATTAACTTCAAATTTTCCCAGTTTTTGATATTTTCAAAATAATAATTAAGTGGAGTTATTATATTAAATTCTGAATCTCTTCTTAGATATATATTTGCTAAACCCCTATTCCTATACTTATTATCTTTAAACTCAAGAATACCAAGTTTATGTAAGATTTTTAAAATGTACTCTGTTAGGAAAGGATCAGTTTTTAATCCTCTTGCTAACTCTTCAGCAGATTTAAATTCATCCAAATAATCAAATATATTTAAATCCAATGCAGTTTTCAATAGATAAAATATTCTCGCATTTGAATAAACTTCTTCAAAAAGTTTTAACAACTCTTTTGGATTTTCTTCAGGAAATTTTAGCATCAATCATCACCAAAAAAAGAAGTATATTTATTTAAACTCCAACTTTTTGAACCCTCCAAGTTTCTCTTTCATTACACTATAAACTGGCTTCCCTACAAGGAAAGTATATATCTCATCTGCTTTTTTCTCAGGGTCTATATCTTCAAATCTGTCTGGGTAGATTACTTTTCCTATGAAGTATGCATCTGCTAGTGCTGTGCCTACATTTGTTGTATAGAAGTTGTAGGGCAATAATCCATAAACATTTCCATTTTTAAATGCCTTTAATGAATTATAATAGTCTGGATTTTTCTTATAATCTTCTATAACAAGTTTTAGTCCACCTTCATCAATAAATATTATATCTGGATCCCATTTTAAGAGTTGTTCTTTATTTATGAATACATGGGAAGATTGATTCAATTCATCAACCACATTTTTAGCATTAACTGCCATAAATGGAGGATAATTACAAGACGTACTCTCAATTCCATGCATTCCTTTAAATCCTATTCCTCCAACATAAACCTTTGGTTTTTTACTATCTGGAATATCAGAAGTTCTATTGTTTAAATCAGTTAGGCAATCTTTTATAAATTTAATAACTTCTTCTGCCCTCTCTTCTTTACCCAATATTTTTCCTGCGAGCTCTATTGATTTAAATAAATCTTTATTATTGAATGTTGCCAATCTACCATAACTTAAAACAACAACAGGTATTCCTGTCTTTTGCTGTAAATCATCTGCCTGCTCCTTTGTTATGTAGCATGCAAATATAACATCAGGATTAACTTTAATAATTTCTTCAGGGTATGGTTTTGGGTTGGGTCCTGCTTTTCCAATAGTTGGAAGGTTTGCAAACTCTGGATGGGCTATTCTATATGGTCTCCCATATATGCTCCACTTTTTTTCACTATCCTCTACTCCAACAACCTTGTCTGTTGCATTTAAGTAGGTAATCAATCTCAAACACCCTGGACCAATTGCCACTATTCTATTTACTTCCTTTGGAACTTCAACTTCTCTTCCAAGCATATCTGTTATTTTTATCTTTTCTGTATTTTCACTTAAACTTGTTTTTCCTGTCGATGCTTGTGTTGTTATATTTGAGTTAATGCCGGTTTTATCCATACATCCACAAAGTCCAATGGATGCAACAGCAACTATTAATGAAATTATAATTATTTTTTTCAGCATTTTATCCCTCCATTACATATATTAAAAAATAAAATATTAGTAAATAATAAAATACTCTAAATGGTTATTACACTGGATATAAAACATGGCATATAAATAATTTACTATTTTAACAAAGGTATTAAGGATATTTAGAATTAGTAATTGTGAAACAGGAGGGTGTTAATTGCAATAAAAACAGTAAGAAAACCACACAATCCAAAGATAATTTTTTAGTTCGTCAATGATTGAATTGGGGCAGGTATTCTTCCTCCTCTATTTATGAATTTTTCTGAGGAAAACTCATTAACAGGCATTATTGGAGCTTTTCCAAGCAATCCACCAAAATCAACGTAATCTCCAACGTCTTTTCCAGGAACTGGAATTATTCTAACTGCGGTGGTTTTTTTGTTTATAACCCCAATTGCCATCTCATCTGCAATAATTGCAGCGATTGTTGATGCAGGAGTTTTTCCAGGGATTGCTATCATATCCAAACCAACAGAACAAACACACGTCATTGCCTCTAATTTCTCTATTCTTAATGCTCCCGCCTCAACAGCTTCAACCATCCCTGCATCTTCACTTACTGGAATAAATGCCCCGCTCAAACCACCAACATAACTTGTCGCCATGGCTCCTCCTTTTTTAACGGCATCATTTAGCAGTGCAAGAGCAGCAGTTGTTCCATGGGCTCCACATTTTTCCAATCCCATTGCCTCTAAAATATTTGCAATACTATCCCCTCTTGCTGGAGTTGGGGCTAAGGACAAATCAACAATACCAAACTCAACACCAAGTTCCTTTGCTACCTCTCTCCCAACTAACTCCCCAACTCTTGTAATTTTAAAGGCCGTCTTTTTAATTTCATTGCTCAAAGTTCCCAAATCAGCATCTGGCATCTTCTCAACAACTGCCCTCACAACCCCTGGCCCTGAAACACCAACATTCAAAACTGCATCTCCTTCCCCAACACCATGAAATGCCCCAGCCATGAATGGGTTATCCTCTGGAGCGTTTGCAAATACTACAAGTTTTGCACAACCAATGGCATTTTCAGTTCTTAGAGATGTTTCTTTAATTATTTCACCCATCCTTTTTACAGCATTCATATTTATACCTGATTTTGTAGTTGCAACATTGACAGATGAGCAAACCTTTTCAGTTTTTTCCATCATATATGGGATCGAATCAATTAATGCTTTATCCTCTTTAGTTGCACCTTTATGAACTAATGCGGAATATCCACCAATAAAATCAACTCTGACTTTCTTTGCTGCTTTATCGAGTGTTTTTCCAATTTCAACACATGCGTTTATTTTTTCCTCTCTGCTTAAGTCCCTTATCGCACTACCTATTATAAGGCTTATTGGAGTTACTGCTATCCTTTTGTTTACTATTGGAATTCCATATTTTTCAGAAACTCTATTGGCAACTTCAACAAGGTTCTCTGCAATGGTTGTTATTTTGTTGTAGATGTTCTCTTTCAATGTGTCTAAATCCTCACTTATACAATCTTTCAAATTTATCCCTAATGTTGTTGTCCTAACGTCTAAATTTTCATATTCAATCATCCTTATTGTCTCTATGATTTCTTCAGGAAGAAACATAAGACCACCGCTAATGATTTTTATTATTTTTATTTTTAAATTTTAATCTTTAATCTTTTTAATTTTTTAATACATTATTTATTTAATCTATTTATTTAATCCCTCTGCTTATCTTTGTATATTAAGGATGGCATGACTGTTTTTTGATAAGCGTATTTTGAACTTTTTCTCTCCGAGTAACCAATATCAGCAGGAGATAAAAGTTTGCTAAATATCAACTGTCCTATCCTCTGATTTACATATAAAATAACGGGCCTATCAAATGCAACAATCTCCAACGTTATCTTTCCCTTAAATCCTGCATCAATCCAGCCAGCGGTTTGATGGGAAGTTAAAAAAACTCTTCCCAAACTACTCCTTCCCTGATATTGGGCACAGATATCATTTGGCAATTCAATATATTCATTCGTCGTCCCTAAAACTCCTCCTTCAAAAACATAATCAACATTATATTTTTCTTTAAAATATTCCTCTTTTTCTTCTGTTAGGTTATAATTGAGTGGACAAACCAATATTGAGTTTTTTATCTTTATCCTCTTATATCCTAATTCTTTCTCCAAATCATAAACCTCATCATTATAAACAATAAATTCATCACCCAAAGTTACGTCATAACTACACGGCCCAACGTTATCTGGATTAAACGGCTCTATAATAATCCTTTTTGATTTGACATAATCAAAAATGTCCTTGTCGCTTAATATCATGGTTTTCACCAAAATCAAAATTCTAATTACCAATACAGTTTTCCTTTTCCCGATTGGATGATGTTAAGTTCCTTACAGTATAGTATATATATAATTATGAGGTATGTGTATATTGTATTATAAACTTCTCCAAAATGGGATCTTTCCAGTATCTTTATATTGGGGCATTTTTAATTTTTGGCTATACGTTTAGTTTTGGTGCGAAATAATTTTTAGAATACCACAGGTTAAATGTGAGTAGTATGGGTGTAGCAAAAAGGATTGCTAAAAACACAGGGATTTTATTTGTATCTAACATTATATCCAAATTTTTTGGTTTTGTTTATACAGTTTATATGGCGAGGTATTTAGGGGCAGAAGGGTTTGGTATTTTGTCTTTTGCTCTTGCATTTACAGGAATGTTTGGCATTATTGCTGATTTTGGATTACAACCTCTAACTGTTAGGGAGGTTGCGAGAAATCCAGAGTTAACTGGAAAATATTTGGGGAATATTGCAGTTATAAAATCTATTTTGGGGATAATTACATTTATATTAATTGTTTTAACTATAAATTTAATGAATTATCCAGCAGAAACTGTTTATGTTGTTTATTTAGTAGCATTTTATGTTTTAATTGGTTCCTTTAACAATATGTTTTATTCTATTTATCAAGCCCATGAAAAAATGGAATATGTTGGTATTGGAAATATATTAAATAGTTCTTTGATGTTGTTGGGTGTTTTTACTGCCATGTATTTAGGGTTTAATGTTGAAGGATTTGCGTATATTTATTTAATTTCGGGAATTGGGGTTTTATTATACAATATATGTGTTACATTATGGAAGTTTGTTAAGCCAAAAATTGAAATTGACTTAAAGTTTTGGAAGGAATTATTAAAAGAGGCTTGGCCGTTTGCATTGAGTGGTTTTTTCATTACTGTTTATTACTGGATAGATTCTGTAATGCTATCATATATGGTTGGGAATTTGGTGGTAGGGTGGTATAATGCAGCGTATAGGATTATCTTAGTATTTTTATTTATCCCCATTATTGTAAATGCGGCCATATACCCAATAATGTCTAGATATTATATTACATCAAATAAATCATTAAAAATCATATGTGAAAAATATTTTAAAATAATGCTTACAATTGGATTACCCCTTGGGATTTTAATAACTGTTTTTGCTGAGGAAGTAGTATTATCAATATTTGGGCAAGATTATCATGGAACAATTATTGCATTAAAAATATTAATATGGGGTTTAGTTAGTATTTTCGCAAATGCTCCATTTGTAAAATTATTTGAGTCAATAAATAGGCAATCACTTGTAACAAAAGTAACTGGTTTTGCGATGGTAATGAATATTATATTAAATATATTATTGATACCAAAATTTAGCTATATTGGGGCCAGTATAACGACGTTAGTAACTGAATTTACAATTGCAGTTTTTGTTATTATTCTTGGAATTAAGTTGAAGTATGTGGAATTTGCCAATATATTAAATATTCTAATTAGATTAACTGTTTGTGGAATATTCATGTTTGTATATTTAAAAATAAGTGTATTATTTTTAGGAACCATCATTTCAGCCATTTCTTCGTTGATTGTGTATTCATTACTTTTGTATATAATGGTATTAGACAAAGACGATAAAAAAATATTAAAAAATTTATTTAATAAGAAAAAAAGGTGGATATTATGTTAAAATATGCTACATTAAGCACTAATCCATATAGTTCTCATATGAGGATTGTTCAATTAGTTGGAAATAATAAAAAAGTGTTAGATGTTGGATGTTCTGCAGGACATCTTTCAAAAGTTTTTAAAGAAAATGGATGTGAAGTTGTAGGTATAGAGTTAGATGACGAATCAGCAAAAATAGCAAGAAACTATTGTATAGATGTAATAAAAGGGGACGTTGAAACTATAAATTTAAATTACCCTGATGAATATTTTGATGTTATTGTTTTTGGAGACATATTAGAACATTTAAAAAACCCACAAACTGTTTTAATTAAACTTAGAAGATACCTTAAAAAAGATGGATATATTGTGTGTTCTATACCTAATATTGCCCATATAACTGTCCGTTTAATGCTACTTATGGGAAAATGGGAATACGAAGATGTGGGACTTTTAGATAGAACACATTTAAGATTTTTTACTAAAAAAACTGCAATAAAGTTAGCTGAAAATGCAGGATTTAAAATAGAGGAAGTTTATCCAACCCCATGGATTCCATTTTTTAGATTGAGAAAATTACATCCAATTTTTTTAAAAATAGAATATACTATAACTAAAATGCTTCCTACATTATTTGCACTTCAGTTTGTTATTAAAGCAAGGAAGATTTGAAGGTGAAAAATTATGGACCCAAAAGTATCCATAATAATCTTAAACTGGAATGGCTGGAGAGATACAATAGAATGCTTAGAATCTTTATACAGGATAAATTATGATAATTATAATGTTATTGTAATAGATAATAACTCAGAAGATGAATCCATAGAAAAAATTAAACAATACTGCAATGGAGAGATAGAGGTTAATTCAAAATTCTTTAAATACTCTAAAGAAAATAAACCCATAAAAGTCTTTGAACTTACAGAGGATAAAGCAAGAAATGGTAAATTTTTAGATAAAGAAAAATATGAACAATTAAATCCAAATAGAAGGCTAATATTAATTAAAAATAAAGATAATTATGGATTTGCAGGTGGAAATAATGTAGGCATTAAATTTGCTCTGAATGTTTTAAATCCTAAATATGTTTTACTTTTAAACAATGATACAGTTGTAGATAAGGATTTTTTAATTGAAATGGTTAAAGTGGCTGAAAGTGATGAGAGGATTGGAGTAGTAGGACCAAAAGTATATTTTTACTCAGAACCAAATAAAATTCAAACTGTTGGAGTATCTGTAAAAAAGAACCCATTTAATATAGTGAATATATGGAATTATAATATGATAGGTTATGGTGAGATAGATAATGGACAATACGATGTAATAAAACAAATTGATTCTTTAGTGGGATGTTGTATATTGGTAAAAACAAAAGCAATTAATGAATTTGGACTGTTAGATGAAAAGTTTTTTTTATATCATGAAGAAAGTGACTGGTTGTTTAGAATATCAAAAAAATATCTAATGTATTGTACCCCACTTTCTAAAATTTGGCATAAATATTCTGCGAGTTCAGGTGGTGAGTTTTCACCTACTGTTGTATATTATACAACCAGGAACTCAGTAATATTTGCAAAAAAGCATAATAATTTTTTTAATTATTTATTATTTTTAATTTGGTTTTTAACTTATAAACATGCTCGAAGATTTATTAACTTTGTTTTTTTGAAAAGAAAGCCTTATTTGTTAAAGTATTATTATAAAGGAATTTTAGATGGAATTATAGGGAAGTATGGAAAAAGAGATTTAAGATAATAACATCTAACTTTCTCCAGTATTGTAGGTTTTATTTTAATATCATAATAGACAGTGTCAAGATACGTTTTAATATTTAATCCACAAAAATAGTAAATATGGAGCTCACGATAGAAGCAATAAAGGAACGAATTAAAGAGAAAAAGCTCTTTAAGCGAAATAAGATACTAAGCCCAGATGATGGACGTGGTATCCTTAGGCATTACAGAAGTTAGGCTTATAATTCAGAAGAATTTGATTTAGACTGAGAAACTGTGTAAAAAGCTTCTTTTCAGTGCTTAGAAGAAGAACTAAAAGGTTCTTTAATAGATTTCTTACGAATAGTAGTTTTAAAACGGTTTTATTTGGGTTAAAAGCTTTATAATGTTTTACAATTTTGGTAGAAGTCGTTAAGTTGACACTCCCAAATTTTTGAAAATAGGACGGGATTGATTTTATTAAAGTTAGATTTTAAGTGTTTATGGTTATTTGTAGTTATATGCTCGCATAATAAATAATAGCATTGAAAAAAATATATTCCATAACGATATAGTTAGTAATATAGTATATTCTGAAATAATATAAATTAATGATAAAACAAATCCCAACAATCCAGTTATGCAAATACTCAACCCTAATGATAATCCAAATTTTTCTAAATTATTAAATATTTTGTTATTAAAAAATAATGTGTTTATTAATAAATAACCTGGAAAAAACAAAACCATTAAACTTCCAAAAATAACTCTAAGTATATTATATTTTTCAAAGACCATATAATAACTTACAATAATCAGACATAAAAGTATAAATATTATGTCAATATTTTGTATTAATAAGCGTTTATCCATTATATCACCAAAATCATGGGGATTTTATGAAAATAAATATATATTATAAAATTATATTGATCGTACTATTTACATGTGGATTATATATTAATATTATGACATTAGATTTTCAGTGTGATCCATTTATTCCATCTACTATAATCATGGCAGAAACATTTAGTGAATTTAATAACTATTATGACTCAGTTGACTTTATATCCAATAATGCAAAGTACTCAGCATGGCAAGGACATACAAAAGATTTTATTATATATGAGCCGTTATCTGGAATTATTAATTGTGTTATTTCTAAAGTAACAGGATTGAATACTTATTCTGTAAGTTATCTTATAATACCGTATTTTACATATTGTATCTTGCTATACCTAATATTTAATAAATTATATAATATATTTAGCAAATATTGTGAAATAAACAGTAAAATATACTCTATAATTGTATTTTTTGTACTGATGACTACAATTTATGCGTTTATATGTAAGTATGTAATTGGAAAATTTTATGTCATGGAATATCATGGTATTTTTTTGATTTATGTACTTACTATGTTTTATTTACTTCTAAAATATTTTGAAACAAATTATGTAGAAAATAAAAAAATACTTTTATTGATGGTTATTATATTTATAGCTAATTTATTTACGCATTATAATTTTACAATGACATTTACGGGTGGATTAATTATATTCATCATATCTCTTGAATTATTAAAATATTTGGGGATCAAATTTGATATAAAATTGCAATCAAAATTAAAAATTATCGCCCTAATTTTTATAATAGTATTAACACTTCAAAATTTCTACTTTATAAATTTGGGCAAATCAGGAGGGAATATGTTAGAGACCTTAGGGATTTTAATAAATACATTAATAGATAGAGTTGTAGGTATAAGTTCAGATTCGGGAATAATAACTAATAGTTCAGATTCGGGAATAATAACTAAACAAAGCGGATATATCTTTAGTCAACAGTGGATGTTTGTTAAAAAATGGTGGCATATATTGTTTGTAATTGTATCAGTGATTTTATTCTTATCTACTACAATAAAATGCTTAAATAATAAAGATAAAAAACTAAATATTAATCATATATTATATATATATATTTTAATAATTGGTATAGATGCAACTTGGATGTTTACTTACTTTATAAACTACGGAGGTAATTTATCATTTTATTTGCCAAATGGATGGATTTTGAATTCATTAATTTTAATACCAATATTTTATTTGCATAATTCTAAGGAAAAACTTTGGAAGAATATTGGTAAATTACTGTTGTTAACAAATATATTACTTACATTATTATTAGTATTGGATTCTTCATTTGAATTACATTATGTAGTTAGTGGGCATTCCCCATTTCCTTATCAGGTTAGAGAAGATACTAAAACATGTTCTAACTTTTTAATACATAATATAGATAATCAAGAAATTGTAGTTGGATCTTTAGAATCAAGTTCAGCATTGTATGGATTTATGTCAAGTGATTTAAAATCATTAGAGCATATTTTTCCAAAACCAGCTTTCTCATACTTCTTAATACCCGGTGTAAAATATCATAAAAGTGTTAGTGATATATATAAATCCATGAAAAAAGATCATGTTTCCAAGTTTATATTGACGGATTATGAAATTAACAGTGGTTTTTTTGGTGGATTAACAGTTGCTCCTTTAACCCCAAACGAAACTAAAGAATTAAAAAATTTATTAGAATTAAATGAAAATGTAGTATATGATTCTAAAATGGCAAGAGTTTATGATTTTAACTATGTTGATTGAAATTACTTCATATTATAAACTTCTTCATAAACTTTTAAATGTTCTTCTGCACATTTTTTCCAACTGAATAATTTAGCCCTTTCTAATCCTTTTTTAGAGAGTTCTTCTCTTAGTCCATCCTATCAGAATCCATTATTAAAAAAGTAAAATCTTAATAGAACTTTCGCAAGTATATTCAAATATTTAATTATAATCACTAAATTAAATATATCTATTGCAATCCTATACTATTATTTTGAATAACAAAAATTGTTTTGGGATAATATGCTAAAAAAGATGGGGTCTATCGTTTACATGCTTTTTATATTACTTTCAGAGGTTAATTCGTGTGTAGAGCTATCAAAAACGTTGTGTATTTTCGGAATATATTTTTGGAATAGATATGCTCCACTCGTCTGCCTTTCCAAAAACGGAAAGGCAGTATATTATATAACGAATAACCTATTTATGGATTTCGAAGAATTCCAAGAGGTCAGAAACGCCTCTTGGAGAATCGAAGAATTCCACAGAGGTGTTAAACAGTGCTGCAATATCGGAAATTTCTTCGTTAGAAAGAGACTTCCAATATTGGGGCATATCTCGTTAGCCATGAGAGCTTTTTTTATTTTAGAGAGGGTTAGAATTGATAAAAAGATTACTTGGTATGAGTTTAGAAGAGAACTAAACCGAATAGCCGTTGGGAATGCTATAATCTCTTTATGTAAAGAAGCTGGTTTATTGTTAATCTAAGTATTTAAATGTATTTGCGAAAGTCCTACAAATAAAACCACACCGCTCATTAAGTTTTAAAACCCCATACGAAGTATACTTCGAAAATACCAAATGTAATAAAGAGGTGATAACATGAACATGAACAACGAAATGATTTCAGGATACAACAGTTTTGCCAAAATACTATTTATTGGGCAATCATGGATGAACATGAGCGAATAAAATTACAATTAAAAATTTTTTAAATTTCCAATTCTGTAATTTAAATGGATTTTCAAATTTCATAATTTTCTCTTAATTTTTTATATGCTTCAAATACTATTTCAGGCCTTATATTTTTCATGCAAACATGTTCTTTTAATAAGCATTTAATGCTTTCACATGGATAATAAGGACAACTTTTATCTTGAAAAACAATTTTTTTTGATGTATATGGTTCCCATTCATGAAGATAATTTGTTCCAGAATATATTCCAATTAATGGTTTATTGAATGCTGCTCTTGCATGAACTGCAAAAGTATCAACACTTATTAATAAATTACATAAGTCAATTAATGCAAAATATTCTTTTAAGGATAATTCTCCTGCAATATTAAAAATTCTTTTATTATCTATATTTATATTTTTATTTATTATATAATAATCATTTTTTGAACCACCATATAAGATTATTATATTTTCATTTTCTTTAAGAATTAAGTTGTTTAATTCATTCCAATAATTAAATAACCAATTTTTACATTTATTCCCACTTATGGGATGACATAATATAATAAAATCTTTATCAAAATCTATGGAATTTAGTTTATTTTTTAAATTTTTATAATATTTTTCATCTATTTTTAGTTCTAATTTCCCACTATCAACGGGTAAATTCAACGCCCTTATGGCGTCCAAGGTTCTATCCACCGTATGTTTTGGTTTATTTTCCCAGATAATTTCTTTATTCAATAAAAAACCCAGTCCTTTACACCCATAACCAACAGAATATTTTCCAATTAATGATACTATAATATTATGAAGTGGATTTCCTCTTAAATCGAATACTAAATCGTATTTTTTGTAATATTTTATTATATATTTCAATATTTTCTTCCAGCTATCTCTATCATTTCGAGATAGCCATGGAGTATTTAAAATTTGGATAGCATCTATATATGGGATGCACTCTGCAACATCTTTTGTCATCTCCCTGCATAAGACTGTTATCTCAGAGTTTGGAAAGTTGTTTTTTAGATTTCTAAGGAACGAAGATAATAAAATCATGTCACCAATATGGTCTAATCTGATAACCAATATTTTTTTTATATTTTCTTTTTTAAATTTTTTTCTTTTTTTATAAAAAAATATACAATCTCCAATAAAATCTACTATTTTTATATATTTCATGTATCTTCCTAAATCTTTAGGATTTTTGTAAATTCTTTTCATTCTTTCCCCTCATTTCATATTATAAACTTCCTCATATACCTTCAAATGCTCTTCTGCACATTTTTTCCAAGAGAATAATTTAGCTCGCTCTAAACCTTTCTTAGATAATTCTTCTCTTAACCCATCATTAGTCAAAACATTATACATTTTATTTGCGAGCTCATCAACATCATACGGATTAACCATTATTCCAGCATCTCCAACAACCTCTGGTAATGAGGAGGTGTTAGAGGTTATAACTGGTGTTCCACATGCCATAGCCTCTAATGGTGGAAGCCCAAAACCTTCATAAAGAGAAGGATAGACGAATAAATCCGCTGCATTATACAATGCAGGTAAATCTTCATCTGGAACGTAGCCAGTGAATATCACATCCTTTTGTAAATTTAGTTTTTCTATGGTTTCGAAGATAGATTTGTATTTCCATCTTTTTTCTCCAGTTATAACTAATTTATGTTTTATTCCTTGTTTTTTAAGTTTATAGAACGCTTTTAATAGTGTTGGAATGTTTTTATTTGCAGATAATGCACCCACATATAAAATAACTGGATAATTTAAATTATATTTTCTTTTTATTTTATTTATTTCCTCTTCTTTTAGTGGTTTGTAGTTTTCATTTGCTGCTAAGTGAATAACTTTTATCTTATCTTCTGGAATTTTAAAATGTTTTATTAGATCTTTTTTTGTGTGGTATGAATCTGTTATTATTTTATCAGTAGTTTTTAAAATTAAAGGAAATATATATTTATATCTATAGTAATTTAGTTTAATAGATGTTTTAGGAAATATATATGGGATAATATCATGAACAGTAATTATCTTTTTTTGATATTTCAATTTAACAAATATTGGAATATTCTCTGGACTATGTATTATATCTAAATCCAACTTTTTTCTGTTTAAATAATAGTTTAAATATAGATGCCAGAAATAGAAAGGTTTTTTTGGAAATTTTTCAAATGGATTTTTTATGATAATTTTATTTAGTTCTGGAAACAAATTATTTTCTTTATAATTTATTAAATAAATTCTTCCTTTATCAATTTTTGAAAGTTCATTTATTAAGTTATAAACATAATTTCCTATCCCAGTTAATGGCCTATTTAATCTATCCGAAATAATTCCTATTTTCATTATGCACCTACCTTTAAATTAATTTTTATTTTTAATTACTGAACAAAAAACATCATAATATTCCTGAGAAATTTTGTCCCAGTTGTAATTTTGTAATGTTAATTTTTTGATATTTTCTTTCATTTTTCTATCTTTTTTAACTTTATCTAACATCTCTAATATTTTCTCCACATATGCATCTTCATTTAATGGTTCTACCAAAAATCCCGTTTTTCCATTTATTACGGCATCTCGTATTCCTTCTAAATCCGAAGCTATAACAGGAACTCCATGTGAGGATGCCTCCAATACTACAATTCCAAAACCTTCCATATCTCCATCAACTGGAATATTCGGCATTATAAAGATATCCGCAATATTATAAAGTAGCTCTAAATCATCATCACTTACTTTTCCAAGTAACTTAACATAGTCTTCTAATCCTTTAGAAAGTATGATATTCTCAATAGTTTCTCTATAGGGTCCATCCCCTGCAATAACATATGTGATGTTCTTTTCTTTTTTAATAAGTTTAGGAATTACATTTTCAACAAACCAATGAATTCCTTTTCGCTCTACTAAACGACCAACTGATAATAATATATACTTATGTTCATCAATATTAAATTTGGAGTATGCTTTTTCGTCCATATGATCATTAGGGTCTTTTCCATTTATTCCTATAAGAATAACTTTACACTTATCTGGTGAAACGCCTCTTCTTATACATTCTTTTTTTGTTGCATTGCTTATGCAGATCACTTTATCAGCCATATTTACAAATCTTGGAATAATTAATTGGTATATTTTATTTGAAAAGGTTATATCAAGACCATGAACTTTAATAACAACAGGTTTTTTTAATATCAATTTAATAATCGGGATTATTGGAGAAAGATAAGCATCGCTTAAAAATACAACTTCTATATTCTTTCTATTCAAAACTGCTTTAAATACGGCATAAATATGAAATAATGGAGAGTACTTTCCAAACTTATTTGGAATAACTTCAATATCCATCAAATTTTTTAAATTCTGAATTAGTTCATAATTAAGCCGTTCTGCACCACCGACCTGTGGAGGATAATTTCTTGCAATAAATAATATATTCATAATTTCACCTTCTAATCCACGCCCTCAACATCACAGGAAATGCTGTAAATGGATACTTCAAAACCTTTAAACGAGAAACTCCATGCATTCTTTTTTCAAACACTATTGGAACTTCTTTATATCTCAAACCTTTTTTACCTGCCCTTATTATTATTTCCTGATGAATGCCCCACCTATCTGCCTTTAAATCTAATTGTTTAGCAGAATATTTGCTGACAGCCACTAAACCACTTTGAGCATCAGTAGTTGGTAATCCAGACATGAGTCTTGTTACATAGGTAGAAATTTGATTACATAGTATCCTAATTCTATAGTTAATATTTGCTCCTTCTTTATACTCCCCCAAAAATCTTGAACCTACAACTATGTCAGCTTCATCATTTATTATTGGTTTACATACTGGGAGAATGTCTTCTTTTCTATACTGTCCATCAGCATCAAATATAAAGCAAATATCATAAGGTGAATTTATAAAATATCTAAACCCCTCCCTAATAGCTGCACCTTTTCCCCTATTTTTTTCAAATCTTATAACTTCTGCACCACATTCCTTAGCATATTTTGAAGTATTATCTGTTGAACCATCATCTACAACTAAAATTCCATCTGCAATGTCTTTAATATTCTCAATTACAGTCTTAATGGATTTTTCTTCATTGTATGCTGGAATTAATGCTAAGAGTTTTTTTCCTTTTTTATCCATATTTATCCCAAATTTTGTTTATTTAAATAATTTCCTTATTTTCAATTCTTTTTAAGTCTGCTTTTACCATCATCTCAACCAGTTCATCAAATTTAACCTTAGGTTCCCATCCAAGTTCTTTCTTAGCCTTTGAATAATCTCCAACCAATATATCAACTTCTGCAGGTCTGAAGTATTTTGGATTGACCTTGACTAAAACTTCTCCAGTATCAGCATTTTTTCCTACTTCTTTAACCCCTTTCCCTTCCCACTCTATTTCGATATCTACAACTTTAAATGCCTTTTCTACAAACTCTCTAACAGAATGTGTTTCTCCAGTAGCTAAAACAAAATCATCCGGCTTATGATGTTGTAATATTAACCACATTCCATAAACATAATCTCCAGCAAACCCCCAGTCTCTTTTTGCATTTAGATTACCTAATTCAATGTACTTTTGTAATCCATAATATATCTTCGCAACACCTAATGAGATTTTTCTTGTTACAAATTCAGGACCTCTCATAGGACTTTCATGATTAAACAAAATTCCATTACACATAAACAAACCATAACTTTCCCTATAATTTTTAACGGTCCAAAATCCGGCTAATTTAGAAACTGCATATGGACTTCTTGGGTAAAATGGTGTAGTTTCTTTTTGAGGAATTTCTTGAACTTTTCCATATAGTTCAGAAGTCGCTGCAAAATATAATTTTGACTCTGGAGAATATTCCTTTATAGCATTAACAACGTTTAATGTTCCTCCAATATTTACATCATAAGTGTATTTAGGATTCTCAAAAGAGAAACCAACAAAACTTTGTGCCGCTAAATGATAAACTTCATCTGGTTTAAGTTCTTTTATTGTTCTATCGATAAATGTACTATCAGTAACATCCCCCCAGTGTATGTTTATTTGTTCTTTTTCCTCTTTAGAGAGATGTTCTAAATTACCTAAGGACTTTTTACTATTTCTCCTTACAATACCATGTACTTCATAACCTTTTTCTAATAACAGTTTTGTTAAATAATATCCATCCTGTCCAGTAATTCCAGTAATTAATGCTACTTTCATATTTTCACCTAGATATTTTATATGTAATTATTTTTCTTTAGCCATTCGACATAATCTTTAACAGCGTCTTCAAAAGTCCATTTTGGTTTGTATCCAAGATACTTTTTAGCCTTCGTTAGATCAGCTTCTGTATGGTTTTGGTAAAATTCTTCATATGGATTATCAATATATTCAGGTTCATATTCAAATCCTAAAATACTATTTAAAACTTCAATAATATGGTTAAAACTTACAGCTCTTCCAGTGCCAGCATTTACTATGCAACTTTCTTTAGCTTTCATAGCAAGTAAGTTTATATTTACAATATCCTTTACGTAAACTTGATCTCTTTTTTGTTCCCCCCACTTAAAAATTCTTGGTCTTTTTCCTTCTAACATCTGTTTCATCAATTGCCAAACCATAGAAGCCATTTTACCTTTAAATTGCTCTCTTGGTCCAAATACGTTAAAATACCTTAAACCTACTATATGAGCATCAGGATATTTTTCCATGCACCTCTTTGCTATACAATCACATATCCACTTTGAAAAACCATAAATATTATTTGGCTTTCCAGCATCTTCCTCTTTTTGAGGTGCTGGAGCATTTCCATAAGTAGCAGCTGAAGAAGCGTAGATAAATGTTGTATTGTTTTCAATAGCAAAATTTAAGAATCTTTTAAACCCTTCTGTATTTATTTTCATCATAAGTCTTTGATCAGATACAGTTGTATCGGTTATCGCAGCTTGATGGAATATTACATCCACATCCTTAAATTGATTTAAATCTACATCTAAAATACTTTCAGAAATTATATCCCCTTCAAAACCTATAAGATTCTTAAAATGCCCAGAAAAAAAATCATCTAAAACTACCACCTCATAATTTTTTTGCAATGTTAGAGCAAGATTAGAACCTATAAAACCAGCCCCTCCAGTTATTAAAACTTTCATTTTATCCCTCAAAGAAGTTCTTAGATGAATCCAAATATCATTTTTATTATCAATAGAATTATATTGAAAAATACAACAAAAGTGTTTCTTATATTATCAAATATTGAAGATTTATCATCATTTAAATTTAACTCTTTTATAGCATAATACCCCCCTTTATTTATCTTTATTATAACTTCCCCTTCATCAATTGTATATGGAACATTAATCCAAGAATTTAAAGACTTATCATAGTATAAAACACTAATATTTTTATTTTTTATTTTGATTCTTAATTCTAAAGGTTTTGAAAATTCAGCATCTTCTGGTGTTATTAAGTAAGAAATTGTAGTATTTGGGATAGGCACTTCTTCTATATTTATCTCTCCCTCTTTACTTATTTTTGTTCCATCTTCTATTATTAAAGTAGCATTTCCTACTTTTTTTATAACTGTTCCATAAACAATGTTTTCTTGATTATTATTTTTTTCTGTTTTTTTCTCACTTATAATCTCTTTAATTTCATTAGTATTTTTATTAGATTGTTCTTCTTTATTTTCACTAATTTTATTATAAGTATAAATCAATTTTAATATAACTTCATTTTTATTATTAAATTTATCCTCAGCTTCTATTTTTAATTCATTTTCACCGGGATTTAAATATAACGTCCCAAATAAGTGATTATCTTCTTTTTTGTATTTAATTTCTTTTCCATTTAAATAGATTTTTACAGAATAAGATGATTTATCCTCTACAATAATATCAAAATCTACTTTATCGGTATTAAATTCCCTTTTACTTGGAGAAAGAACAATAATTTTTGGAGGCTCTTTATCCAGAACTTTATCTGTAGTAGTGGTGTTATCAGTTACTGTTGTAGGCGGGGTTGGAGTATCTCCCCCAATTAAAACATCCCTACTAACCCCCCCAATATTCAAATGAACAACAGTTCCTTCTGGAATGTTGTTTGCCTTATAGGAATATTTAAAATTCCCATTCTCATCAGCCTTTATGGTTGTAGAGGCTATGATTTTTAATTTTACAGGTTTTGATGGATCCTTAATTGTTCCTCCAATTTCCATGTCATAAGTCCCAGCAGGCACATTTGATTTGGAAATTACTGCTATTCCATCGCTATTTGCAGTTGCACTCTTTGTAACCCATATACCCATTTTTATATTTATATATAATCTATCTACGTTTTCCCCAATAACTTTAAATGCATTAGGGGTTGATGGAATTTCAACATTATACATTTTATGTAAGAAGTATGGTTGGATTACTATTGAAGGACTAATTTCAAACCATGCCTGACAGTTTATGTCCTCATTAGGATTTGCCTTTCCAGTTATTGTTATAATATCTCCTACTTTTGGATTTGATGGGGTTATTTTAACATCTGAGACTGCATAAACCGATGAGATTAATAAAAGTATTAGGCACGACATTAAAATTTTCTTAATAGAAACCACCCCTTGTTTTATATTACATAGTTAACCTTATGAATTTATTAATTTTTATTTTTTATATACTTTCAGATATTTTAAAAATTGGAATGTATGGATCATACCAATATTGGAATTAAATAAAAAATGATGTTAAAAATAAAAAAATTAAATGAAACAAATAATTTCAAGAATTATATTTTCTTCAATTAAATATTAAAAAATTAAAAGAATTTATTGCTGTTCAATTGCAACAATCTTTTTATCTACTGTATCGTAGGCTATTCCTATGGTGTATGAATTTGGAATATCTCTTATTTCCAATGAAGTTGTATTGGATGTTGTAGGAGCACTATATAGTGCAGATGCTGTTCCATTGAATATTTTTTCAATTATATCAAGTATTTTAGAAGCGTTTAATGTTATAAAGTCACTGTTTTCTATTACTGTTTCAGAACCACTACTTCCAACTACTGATACATTGAATAATACATCGTTTGGATTAGTTCCCTCTATTTTTAACTCTATTCCAACATTGCGGTCTATGGACATTATTCCATATCTTATCTTGTTATTTGGGTTACCGCTTAGTGATATTGTATAGTTGGTTTGGTTTATTCCACTGGTTGTATTTGTTAATGTCATATTATACTTACACGCTATAAATCCACCTACTGCAAGGATTTTCACATTATCTGCGTCACTTGCAACTCCATTTCCTTCTGTAATTATTACTGTTGTATATCCTGTGAAATCACTTGCAGGTACTGTCCAGGTTGCTTTGTCATTGGATACTGTTTGAGTACAATTGTATGTGGAGTATTGGTTCTTTTCTATTATTCCAATTAAATCCGTGGCATCTCCATTATTTAGTAAGGCCCTTAGAGCATTTCTTAGTCCATTTCTATCGTTTATTATGGACATTGTTACATTTTTACCATTCATTTCTGGATTGTTGTAGGTTATTGTAATAGTATCTCCACTGTATGCTATGACATTGAAATTATTCATAGCTTCAATTATTGATTTTACACTTGCATTGTCTTTAAAGTATATTTCTATACCTTTACTTATATCTTTTTTATCTACAACATTTACACTTGCAGTTATTGTAGGCAAATTAATGGTTTTTGCTCCTGCAATGGTTAGTGTGTTAGCATCTTGTCCCATAAATTTAACAGTTTTTCCATTTGCTATTATTGTTATTGCAGGTTTTTCTACTACTGGTTGAGCAACTGAAACTGAGATTACAGATGAAACTTCATAAACTCCATCTGATACAGTTAATGTGATATCGTATGTTCCATCTACTGGGTAAGTTATATTTACTACTTTTCCATTGTCAATATATGTTACAGTTTCATTTCCTGGTATTTCCCATTTGAATGTTAAATTTTTACCTTCTGGATCGTATGATTCTGATGCATTTATTAAGACATTCAATCCATTTATAAGTTCTGTATAGACTATTACTGGAGGTTGATTTACTTCTCCCATATTTAATGTAATCTCTAATAATGGGTCATCCTTCATGAATAAGATTACCAATCCATTGTTTGCATCATAGATATAATAGTTACGCTGAGCTCCGCTTCCATCATACTCTGGAATTGCACTTCCATTTTTGACAATTTTATCAACTGAGTTATTACCTACCGGTATTGCTATTACAACGTATGAGTTGTTGATAGTGTCGTTAAAGCTGATATCCGTATGCAATGTTAATTTATTGGCATCTTCATTTATTGATATATTTTTAATATCAACTGAAACATCTTTTACATCCTTACTTGCAACGAGGATAGGTTTTATAAGGTCTTCTGTTATTATTGATGTATTTTTAATTTTATCAGCTCTGGTAAGTACATCATTTATATTTTCTAAATTAATTGTTATATTTTCCACTACTGATGTGTCTGAAGTATTTGTTGTTGGAATTGCAAAGGTTATTGATTTGTTTCCAACTACTGTTTTTATTTCAAATTCATTGGATTTTGAATCGTTTATCTCAATACTTGTATTGGTTACAGTAGTTGTGTTTACAACTTGTAATGAGACATTTTTACCTGATGTGGTAGCTTTTGTTTCTACCTTTGGAATTGAAATTTCACATACAACTGTTTTATTTATTTCGCTGTGACCACTTAATGCAAATGTAATTTTTGCATCGTAGGTTCTTCCGGGTATTAATGCTGAACTATTGGTTATGGTGTAGTTTATAATTTTATCTTGATGTCCAGGAATTGTTAAATCCCCACTTGCTGAAACTGTAAGGTTACCTGTTGTGATATTAATCAGTGATATACTGGTGTTTTGATAGTTTGTTATAGTTATAGGAATAACTTCATTTACGCCACCACTGACGATTTTTGATATATATTCAGGATTTACATTAAAGTACATTAGATTTACATCTTCTGATTTACTGACTTTCTGATCTGCATCATCATAAACTTCCAATGTTACAATATATTTTCCTTGTAAGATATATGTTTTTGATAAATTTTCAACAACTTCAGTTCCTGATATATTTTTGGTTAGTGTTGTTCCATCACCGTACTTCAATACAATCTTTTTTAGTCCTTCTTTATCTGTAACTTTTATGTTAAATGTTACCTTTAATCCGTCAGTAACAATTTTGAACTCTTTTATTTCTGGTTTTTCATTTATTTTTGGAGCTGGTGTAATGCCTCTTCCACCTCTTCTGGTGGGCTCTGCAACGGTCGTTGAAGTTATACCTAATTTATAGGCAATGTCTGATATAATCTCAGATACGTCAGAAGTGTCGCTGGATATTACAATACCTGACGCAAATGTAGATATTTTAGAAATTAATGACTTCAAAACATCTTCTTTCTTTTCAGGAATTGGAACTACTCCAGATACATCTCCTTTAACAAAACTTACTATTGCATCTAAAATTGGATTATTTGATTTTTCAGCATAAGTAACTGCAACTTTCTTATTTTCAATGTCTGGATTTATCTTTGGAGCATAAGCTAAGGCAGTTTTTATTATCTCATCATCTTTACCTGCAGCAATAAGGATATTCTTGGCTTTAATATCTCTAACAACTTTATTAGGAACTTTTTTACCAAGAATTATAACATTTTCAGGACTTACTTTAACTTCTTTTAAAGCTTCTATTACTTTATCATCCCTATTTAATCCATAGTAAAGAACAGGGGAATCAAATGAAACAGCCACTGGAGTTATTTTCTCATTGAATCCTTCAGCAATAATAATATTCTTAGTAAGTTCTGGCCTTTTTTTAATTAAATCATTAAAGACAGCAATAGACGTTTCTATTCTTGTATCCCCATAAATTCTTTTAGTTTTTACCCCCATTTTCTTTAATTGACTTTCTACTTCATTACTTACAGCCACAGGACCCCCAACAATTATAACTTTATCCACTTGATATCTTTCAAGATCCATTTTAACTGTATCTGATAGTGAATCTTTTTGTGTGTAAAATATCTTATAACCAAGAGCTTTAGCGTAAGGAGCTGCTACAATGGCATCTGCTGGAGTGGAAACTATTACAGCCACTACTTCATTCTCTTCAGCAAAACCTATCGGAACTGCTCCAAGTATTATAAATATTGAAACTAATATAGCATACAGCCTCATATACAATCACCAAATATAAATTAGTTACATTATAGTATATTAATGTAATCCAAATATTTATATATTTTTTGGGTGTTGAATACAAATTCTAAGTAATTTCTACATGAATACTTCTATTAATTAAAATCTTAATTAAAACAATGCTAAGAGCAAATATAAAAATAATTATCTAAATTTAAAGGTGTATGCTTTAGTTAGGTAGTTTATTAGGTTATGAACTTTCATATTCAACATAGATATAATCCATATTTAAATATTACTAAAATAAAAAAACGGTGAAGAGTTATGACTTTAATGAACAAAAACTACAACATTGCAATACTCTTTATTTTTATATTATTTATGATGCCAAAAAGTTATTGTAATAATTTAACGGCCTATCACTATTTTCAAGGGATGATTGATGAGAGTAATGATAAGTTAGAGGCTCTACTAAACGGTGAAAATACCACCCCTATACAAGCGAATATTTTCAATGTATCGGAAGATTTAAAAGAATATGAGATAAATGTTACCTTACTCAACATATCCCCTACTTTTAAAGAATTTTACATAGCAACCAATAATATAATTATAAATTATAATAAAATGATTAAATATAGAAATGTATCAAATCTTAATGATTATGTAATATTCAAAATATCACTAAAAAATGCAAAAAACAATTTAGAACTTTTGAATCACTCCATACAAAAGATAGATAATATTACGTTAAAATATGAAAATAAATCATTAAAATTTAATACAGAAAATATTAAAAAAACAATAAATGAATTAAATAGTGAATTAAACATATATGTTAAAAAATTAGACTATATTAACCCAAGAGGATTTTTTATCTATTCCAATAAAGAAACTGCATTTTTAAACTCAAATATAACTATTTATGGCTATATAGACACTAAAAAACCAATAAACATTACAATTTTTTATGACAATACTCCGTATACAATAGAAAGTATAAACGGTATGTTTTCAAAAAATTTTACAATAAATAGAACTGGTAATCATACATTTTATGCAAAATATGACAGTAGAACATCAAACATTATAAAAATAAAGTGTATCAAAATTCCAACGTATTTCGATATAAAATACAATAAGGAAGAGTACATACTATCTCCAGCAAAGGTTGAAGTCCATTTATACGATTATTATAAAAATGAAATAAACGCTTCTATTTATGTAAATTATCAAAATAAAACTTTAGAACTAAAAGCTCCTTGTACATTATATATAAAAGGAACTTCTGAAAGAATATTGCCCATTGAATTTACCTTTCTTGGAAATAGCCTATATTCTTCTACAAAAAAGGTAATTTATATAAATTTTACAAAGATTCCCACCTACATTAACGCAAGATATGAACATAATAAAATTGTAGGAACCCTTACAGATTTTAATGGGAACAAATTAAATAATAAAAGTATTTACTTAATTGTTAATAATAAAACCTACTCTATAACAAAAACTTATAATGGATCATTTGAATTTTTATTTACTAAAGATATTCCTAAGGAATGTAAGGTAGTATTTAAAGGAGATTCAATATATAAACCTTCAGAAAAAATCGTAAGAAGAAATCTTCTTTTTGGACTTATTGCTCATGAGAATTACAATATGGCAATATTTATTTTTATAATATCTATTATTATATCAATAGCAATCACAATAAAAATAAAGTCTAAAAATAATGACCTACAAGATAAAAAAAGTAAAGAAAAAAGAAAAACGGAAAAGGAAGATATTTACGATATTTTTATTAAACTTATAGAAAATAAAAAATATTTTGAAGGAATTGTAAAAACTTACAATATATTTATCAAAATCCTCGGAGCTCCAAAGTATCTCACTCCAAGAGAGATATGTAAAACTTATAAGATAGTAGGTTTAGAGAAAATAACAAAAATATTTGAAAAAGTTTATTATGGAAATAAAAAACCTAAAAGAAAAGATATTAATGAATATAGGAGATACTTCAAATCCCTTAGAGGTGTAACTAATGAAGATTGAACATTATATTCTACTCCTAATCATCCTAATAGGATTTTTAACACTCCCTTTATCAATTCCATTAATTAAAACTAAACAACCTTTTAGTGTATTTAATACAGAAAATAATGGATGCTCAAAATTCTTTAAAGAGTTATATAAAAACAATAAAGTAAAACCTATTTTATTTCCATATAAAAATTTAAAGGATAATTCCATATTATTTATAATTTCCCCCGATGTTGATTTTACTAAAGAAGAAGGAGAAGTAATAAAGAATTATATAAGAAGGGGGAATATTTTGGTTTTAGTTGATAATTTTAATAAAGGAAATTCACTTTTACAATATTTAAATTTATCGAATAGATTTTCAAATAAACCTCTTTATGATATTGTAAGTCCATATGTCGTTATTAACACCTCCTATTATAAGGGGTACATTTTAATAGAAAATCCTACATCTATCAGTGGTAGTGGAACAGTAATTTTATACTCAAGTTTAGCTAGTAAAGTTGGAGATTACCCAAAACCGGGAGATGAGGGAAAGTATCCCTTAATATTAGAGAAAAATTATGGAAACGGGAAAATTGTATTAATTTCTGATCCTGATATATTTAAAAATTCCCTGTTTAAGCATAATAAAGGATTTCTTTTATCTTACTTTAACTATTCAAATAAAATTATTTATGTTGATGAAATACATCATTCAGACGTAAATCCTCAGAACCTAATGACAATAACCATAAGTAGAAATATAAGTCCAAATAGTTTGATATTTTTAGGATTTGTTTTTTTATTAATATTTATAATAGTTGAAAACTTAGAATTCATAATTAAAAAAGTTCTTTCTAATCCAATTATTAAAAAAATATCACACAGTGTAGGAAAAAAAGAAGAATATTCTATATCTTATTTTATTAAAAAATATAATGTAAATGAAAGAATTGTTAAAGAGATAATAAATAAAATTAAGGTGGAAGAATGAATGCCTTTGAGATGATAAAAAAAGAAATAAAAAAAAATATAATTGGGTTAGACGATATAATTAGAGATTTATTTGTTTGCTTAGTTTCTGAGGGCCATATATTGTTAGAGGGGGCCCCTGGACTGGCTAAAACTACTTTAGCTAAAAGTTTTGCAGAATCCCTAAATCTAAAATTTTCAAGAATCCAAGGATGTCCAGATCTTTTACCTTCAGATTTAACTGGAGGAGAAATTTACAGACTACAATCTGGAACTTTTGAATTTATAGAAGGGCCCATATTTGCAAACATTGTTTTGGTTGATGAAATAAATAGAATGTCTCCAAAAACTCAATCTGGTTTATTAGAAGCTATGGAAGAAAGAACCGTAACTATTGGTAGGAAAACCTACAGCCTTCCAAGACCTTTCATTGTTATAGCCACACAAAACCCCGTAGAGTTTGAAGGTACTTATCCTCTTTCTACAGCACAGATTGATAGATTTATGATGAAAATAAATATGAATTATTTGAGTGAAGAAGAAGAGTTTGAAGTTTTGAAGATGAAACTCCATAATGGAGGAGATGAAATAAAACCAGTTGTGGATAAAGAAATGTTAAACAACATAATTAAGGAAATAACTAATATTCATGTTTCATTGCCTATTCTAAAGTATATAAAAGACATAATAGTGAAAACGAGAAAAGATGAAAGACTAATATTGGGAGCAAGTACAAGGGCAGGAATACATTTGCTGAAAGTTGCTAAGGTTTATGCTTATTTGGATAATAGAACTTACGTAATTCCAGATGATGTAAAAAATAATGTTGTTAAGGTTTTATCCCATAGGTTGATTGTAGATTATGAAGAAGAGAGCTCTGCAGAAGAAATCTTAAAAGACATACTGAAAGATGTAGAAGTTCCAAAGGGAGATTTTAGATTTCATTGAGGGACAAAAATGAAGGTGAAAAATAGGGATCTTTTGATATTAGTGAGTTTGTATTTTTATGGAAGTGGTTATGTTATTGGAAATATTACACCAGTGTTAATTGGGGGAATTATCTTAATATATTTATATTTATCAGACAGTATATTTAAAAAACGTATAGAAGAGTTTTATAGTAAGGAGGTTAAAGTAGAGAGTAATGAACTTAAAGAACATGAAACATCAAAAATATTTATAAAATTTTATTCTAAAGGTTTAATACTAAAATTTAACTTTTTTTCTAATGAAGGAAAAGTGGAAATTTTAGAAGAAAGAGAGGAAAAAGATTATAAAGAATACATCTTGGAGATAACTCCACAGAAAAAGGGAGATTTCATTTTAAAAGTCAGTGGAGAAATATTTGATAGAGTGGAATTGAATAAAGTTTTTTACAAAAATTCGTTTAAATTTAAAGTACTACCTTCAGTTAAAAGCTTAGTATCAGAGTTAGAGAAAGGAGAGAGTTTAAGTTCAACTCTTAGATTTTATGTAGAACCTGAGATTAACGAACTAAAAAGATATGAAATAGGAGACGATATTAGAAGAATCGATTGGAAAAAATCTCTTATGTCAAATGAATTGATTGTTAGGAAAGTTTTGTATAAAGAAAAGAGCCCCATCTATTATTTATTAGATGCTGGATACAGTATGAGAAAATGTGTGAATAAAAAAAGAAGCAAAATAGGATATGCATTAGATATATTAATAAGTTTTTTGAAGAGTAAAAATATTGAAAATGATGAGTATATTTTTATCTATGATGAGTTTAAGGTTAGAGATATTATTTTTGTAAGAAAAACTAAAGTTGAGGATATTATAAATCGTCTAATCATAGAGCCTATAAAAATAGAAAGATACATTCCTTCTGAGATTACTATAGAAGGAGGTAGTAGGGATTTAATAATATATAAGTACCTATCAAAAGGAAAAAAATTTGGGATACTAAACTGTGTTCAGCACTTATTAAAAATGATTCCTGGAGTTGTTATAATAATCACTGACTTAGATTCAAACATCTCTCCATTAATAAAAGGAGTAAGATTACTGAATAGAAAAGGTTTTAGAGTAATAATATTCTCCCTATATTCTCCATCTTTTAATATCGATAAAATTGATGAAGAATTGTTAAAAAAACTCTATGAACATTATATAAGTAGGAAAAAAATTATAGAGAATCTTAGGAGATGTGGAGCTTTAGTAATAGATATTTCTTATAGTGATAAAATAAACAAAATAATAAAAAGGATGAGAAGGAGATTATAATGAGAACTGTCTTGTTATTTATTATAGGTCTATTATTTACCAATATAAAAAATGTAATCTTCATTTTAGCCCTTACAATCTTATCCTTGATATTAAGTTATTTTAAAAGATTCTATGGTCTACTGTTATATTCAATAACACTGATCTATCTTGTAAATCAGTTGGTTTTAGAAAATTTATTTTCCGTAAATGGATTTTATGCTATTATTTTCCTTATACTTCCTTCCTTTCTTTTTTTAGACACTCTCATACAAAGAAATATACAATTTAATGAAAAATACCCTATTTATTTAATCCCATTGATATCTGCCATACTTGGTTTTTATAACATATCCACTTTTCTATATACTGTCCTACTCTTTTATACATTATATGAAAGATTTAGATATTTAGATAAAGTTTTAATAGTTAAAATCTTTTTCCTGTTTATAACTCCAATAATCGCTCTCTATATATTCTACCTTCTTTTTCTAAATATTTTTAATAGTGGGGTCTCACAATGTTCAGTTCTCATTAGTATTTCTGGAATTTTATTAATAATCTATAAAATAAAGAAATTTTAACTGAGTATTTCATGTATCTTCCTAAAGACAATTAATATAAATATGCCAATCAATATATAGACTATTATATTCAATTTTTCCTGAGTCTCTTTAGAGAAGTATGGTTTAAATATTTCATACTCTATAAGAAATCCAATTAATATAAGATTTAGGTAAAGATCTGGAGTTCTTACAAAAATGGAAAGTATAGTGATATATACAACCAAAATAATCAAAAATATTGTTTTATACTTCATTCTCTAACACCATTAATCTTATTCTTATTCTATCCTTATCTTTTTTGATCTCTTCAATCTTTAACATCCTATTTAAAACCCTACTAATAACTAAAATTATAAACCCACACACATGGCAAGGAAATCTCTCACATAATTTTTCTTTTTGCATTCTTTCACAGAATTCAGCATTTTTTATCCTATAATTTATAATTACTTCCCTACCTTTAAATTCCACAACTACATCTCCACCAAAGTTAAAAAGAGATAAAGTATAAGAAAGACAATCTTCCAAATTTTCAGTATTTATATTAGAAAATTCTTC